>DAINNB010000039.1:0-11771 GCA_036736085.1 Chlamydiales bacterium | reverse complement strand
GAGAGAGATATTGCTTTGGGATGGCAGGGGGATCGGCGTCGCGGCCTATTTTGGATAAGAGCGCTTTTTTTGCCTCATCATTTTCGCACTGACTTAAAATGGCCGTTGTGATTTTTTTAACAAGAGATTTTTTCTCTTCGAGCGTTTTATTTCCTGCGTCAGAGAAAATTTTGCCGGCAAGAGCAGAAAATTTCGCGAGGGCCCATTCCGTGCAGCCATCTTCCATCAACAAGACGATTTCTGAGATCTCTTGAGAATAGGGCTGTCTAGATGTGTAAAATTTATTTGAAATATAATAGACGGCAAAGGCTGAAGCAGAGGCCGCAGCGAGTCCGAGAGAAATAGGAAGTAAAGAAGAGGCTCCCTCTTCACTTTCCCCCTCTAAAGGGTAAGCATTCAAAAAATTATATACATCGCAAGTAATTTGGTTTGTTACGCAGTTCATGTTATTGTTGAAATTTATCTTTATTCCCTATAATTATATATAATTATTTTCGGAAAGTCAATTATTTTTTTGGTAGCTATTTTGGTAAATAAGTTGATGTTAATAGGAGTTTAAAACCGGCTTTAGTGGTTATTTTAAAGGTGACTTATTAGGTTTTTTGGATTGTAGGATTGCTTCGATTTGGCGAAGTGAATTCTATTCATAACCCTATGCAGTATTGTTTCACTTCCTCTAAGGCTGTTTGCAGCTCATACAAATCCCGTCTACAAGGCGGCTTAGCAAGGAAAGGCTGCTGCGCCTCAAAGATCTCCAAGTTGTTAAAGAGAAAAAAGTTCACAAAACGATTGCTTGAGAGCAAGCGCTCTTCCGCTGGATAATTCATTTTCCTTTTTTTTTCCTAAAGATGTTAGCATGTTGAATTTGCTTGCAAGGACACATCCGCTATGACTGATTTGGCTAATGCCTTTAAACACTTTCATCCTTTTACAGCTCTCGTAATCGGAGATTTTTTTTTCGACACGTATATTACGGGGCGGGTCAAAAGAATTTCTCCTGAAGCGCCGGTTCCCGTTTTAGAAGTGTTAAAGCAAGAATCGAGACCTGGCGGCGCGGGCAATGTGGTATTGAACTTGGCTGCGATCGGCGCCCATGTGTTTGCCATTGGTAGAATGGGGCATGATGCGGAAGGTCAGCAATTGAAATGCCGTTTGCAAGCGGATGGAGCGGACGTTTCTGCTTTTGTGATTCAACCTGCTTATCAAACGCCTGTAAAACATCGGTTCATTGCAGACAGCCAGCAGCTGCTCCGCGTCGATTTTGAAACTGTCGATCCTTTGCCGCGAGAACTGGAAGAGGCGGTGCTTTTGCAATTGCCGTCCATGATCCAACGCTCGCAAATTGTAGCGATCTCCGATTATGGAAAAGGATTTTTAACGCGCCATTTGATCTCTCAGACCATTGAAATGGCGAAAAAGGCCGGCGTTCCCGTCATTGTCGATCCAAAAGGATTGGATTTTACGAAATATCGGCATGCGACGGTGTTAAAGCCGAATGCGAGTGAAGCGTATGCCGCGGCCAACATGGCCTCTTCTTCTTCGCTGGATGCGGTGGCCCAGCATCTTCTCGATCTTTCTCAAGTAGATAAATTGCTGATCACCCGTTCTGAGGCAGGGATGTCTCTTTTTGAATCTGGAAAAGCGAGAAAGGATTTTCCTGTCCGCTCGAGAGAAGTGAAAGATGTTACAGGAGCTGGAGACACCGTGCTCTCATTTATTTGTTTGGCCTTGGCCAATGGGCTCAATGTTGATGAAGCGGCGCAGCTGGCCAATATTGCCGCTTGCATTTCGGTGGAGCGTTTAGGCTGCGTTCAAGTCACTTTGGCGCAGTTAGCGCAGCGTCTTTTTGAAATGAACAGGGATATGAAGATTTTCGATGAGAGCCATTCGTATGCACTCCGCCATATTCTAAAAGATAAAAGCTATTCTCTTTTGATTCTTCAGCATGGACAGTCTGTGACGAACGCACTTTTGCGCGCGGTCAAACAGCTCTCTTCTGCAGAGCAGCAGTTGATGGTCTACATCAATGATGCGCATCCGACAGATGAATTCGTCCATTTGCTCGCCTCTTTAAACGAAGTGGATATGATCATCCTCCAAGGAGAGAGTTTGAAAAATCTTTGCGGGATTATGAACCCGTATGAGATGTATTGTCTCGAAGGAGAAGAGATCCGCCAGCTCTATCAAGCAGCCGATCTCCTCTCCACTTTGCGCTCTTACGGTTTCAAGAATCAAAAAATTTCAGTAACCACTTAAAGGTAAGCATGTCATTTTTACCCTCTTTGCAAGAACTGTGTTTGACTAAGGTCTTGCAAAGCGGTTTGGCCTTTGTTGATGATGAAGTAAATCCAGAGGTGCAGGCCATCGCTGAAAGAATCGTCTCTGGAATTAACCCTGTGCAACGTTTGCAGAAGGATACGAATTGGATCAGCGAGTATCAAGAAGTTGTTAAAAGCGCTACGAAAGCCGTTAAAGCAGACCGCTTTTTGGCTAATCGCTCGCTTTCCTGGATCTCTTTACAGCCCTCGTTCAATACTTTGAAAAACAAGTTGTTTTGGGAACTTAAAAGGAAGAAGATTCCTTTTGACTGGGAATTGGAGATGACTAGGATCATAGATTTTCCCCAATTATTTGATCTCTTGATGCGGCATACTCCTTTGCAGGTTAGGGTGAGAAATGGCCCTATTTTACAAGCAGAAGATGTGTGTTTATTATTTGTAGCGCGTCATAATTATTGGGCAGGTATCGCCTACGCTATTGAACAAGGAGCAAATCCATCGATCGAATTTTCCCGCAGGCCTGACGATCCAAGCAGGAATTTACTCCACTGGTCTATTCATAAAAACGGATTTAATTTAATGACGATTGCCCTTATTTGTTCAGGCATCAATATCAATCTCGAAGATTACGATGGAAAAAGTCCTTTGGAATTACTTGCTGGCAAAGTTCCTCTTATTGCCAAACCTGGCTATGATTTAAAATCGGCCCTTCAACTTCTTATTTATAGAGGAGCCGATTTGCATTCTTACGGTCAAAAGGCCCTTGATCAAGTCAAGATGAACCGCATTCCTTGTTTGCAAGAAGATTTTCATGCGAAGGAAAAGAATCGCCAAGAAGTGATCGCAATGCTTGAAAACACTATGGAGTGCCGCCAGATACTCTATGATCCAAGAATCGCTTAAATCCATTTTTTTTTAAATGGGAACGCTTTGTTGCTTAAAAATCATTTGTTTGCGTAGACTTTTTCTCTAACTCGTTTATTTTTAGGGGAATCTATGAGCTCATCTTGCGTCTTTTTAGCACACTCTCGCGATGTTTTTCATTGTTTCGATATAGAAATGTTCAGGCTCGAAAAAGAAAAATTCCAAACTGTTTTGCCGATTTCAAGACATGCGCGAACAGTATTCGATCTTTTGCCTGAGGATATGTTGAAAGTAGAACAAAGGATGAGGCCCGGAGAGTGGTCTTGCAGAGGATTTTTGCAAAAAGGAGACCGTTTGCTTTCGGGCTGCATCGCCGATGGTCTTGCGCTTTTAGAAGCAGGAGTGCCTTGTTATATCATTTCTGGCGTAGCGTCGAGCATTTTGAAGGAGGCTCGAAAATGTACTTCCCGCGAGGTCCTTGTCGCTCAGAAATTCAAAGTAACGCAGTTAGATATAGTGGTTGATGGATACCAAAAATCCCCTTTTACTGCTTTTGAAGAAACTCCGTGCTGCGTCGGGAGATTTGATTATCAAATTACGAACGTTATGAACGGAAAATCTATCGTGGTCAATAAGCTGATGCTCGAGATGATTAAACAGAGTTTCTTTTTTCAAACAGGCCCTTGCCGTTTGGATCCGAAAGAAGCGATCGAGTGTCTTGATTTAAACGGCGGACATTATACGGCAGTGATTGAGATGAAAGCTCAATATCTTAATGTAAAACATCGCGGTCAAACAAATAGTATGAGATATCTAGAGGAAAAAAGGGCGGCTGATAGGCTTTCTTCTCCTATTCATATTGCTCCTGGCGCAGTAGGGTATGTTTTGCCTTACCAAAGTCCAGAGGATCATCAAAGCCAAAATCTTTCCATTGAAGAAGAGATTCGGAGAAAAGGGGAAAACCAAGGGTTTTCAGAAGAAAATATTGAAGAAAAACTCGATGAATATATGGAGTGGGAAAATATTCATGATCCTTCTCGAAGCCGAGAAG
Source organism: Chlamydiales bacterium (assembly GCA_036736085.1). Classification (GTDB taxonomy): domain Bacteria; phylum Chlamydiota; class Chlamydiia; order Chlamydiales; family SM23-39; genus SZAS-17. The sequence goes on along the minus strand of DAINNB010000039.1, from coordinate 7,577 downwards.
AGATATTATCTCAGCCTCTTTGGAGAGAAGAAAAAGAATTATTTTTACATATTTTCAATGACAGGTGCCGAAATGGAAGTTCGGCTATTCAAGAGATACCCGGATATACGCTCTCAGACCCTATCCGCTCGAAAGGGCTGCATATTTTTGCCCTTATTCCCAAACTGCGGGTAGACTTACTCCCGGATGCGTTGGATGCAAACGACACAAGCGATTAATTCTTAATAACTTGTGTTGTTTGTGGACAATTTTGAATGTCTAGTTATGAAATTGTCCATATGAGGTGGTATGTTTAAGAGGACGTTAGACCTTATGTTGTTGTAAGTTAAAGAGCAATTTCCTGTTTTGGCGTTATTTGGGCCTCGACAGTCGGGTAAAACGACATTAGCGCTCACCTTATTCCCCACCTATCGTTACGTAAATCTTGAGTCATTTGAAGAGCAGGAGTTTGCGGAAGAAGATCCTAAAGAGTTTCTCATCCGTTTTTAACAGGAAGAAGGGGTGATCCTCGATGAAATTCAAAAAGCGCCTAAACTGCTTTCTTATATCCAAATCGAAGTGGATGAACACCTGCCGCTAGGGCGATTTGTGATCACAGGCTCTCAAAATATTTTGCTCAATCATCAGCTGAGCCAAACATTGGCAGGCCGCGTGGCGCTGTTGACCTTGTTGCCTTTTTCTATTGAGGAATTAAGAGATGCCTCAAAATTGCCAGCTACGGCAGCTGAAGCGATTTTCCACGGATTTTATCCTCGTGGATACCATCATCCTATCGATCCTGTCGTTTTTGCAGAAAGCTATATTCGTACTTATGTCGAACGGGATGTGAGAGATATTCAGCAGATTACTTCTCTTTTAAAATTTCACAAGTTCATGCGCCTTTGCGCTGCAAGAATTGGTCAGTTGCTCGATCTTACAGACTTGTCTAAAGATGCAGGGATTTCCCTTGCTACGGTAAAGTCTTGGCTTTCAGTTCTAGAAGCGTCTTACATTATTTTTCTTGTCCAGCCTCACTATGCTAATTTCAATAAACGGCTCGTTAAAATGCCGAAATTGTATTTTTACGACACCTCTTTAGCATGCAATTTACTGCGAATTACTAGTGCAGATGCTGTCTATGAGCATTATTTAAGGGGAGGACTATTTGAATCGATGATCCTTTCCGATTATCTTAAAAAATGTTATCACCGCGGATTGCCGCCTAACGTTTATTTTTGGAGAGATAAATTAGGCAATGAGATCGATTGTCTCCTTGAAGAGGGTTCTCGATTAACACCAATTGAGATTAAATCTTCAGCAACGATCCAATCAGAGATGTTTAATGGTCTGATTAAGTGGTGCGATTTGGCACAAATCTCTTCCTCATCAGGAACGGTTGTCTATGCCGGAGAAGAAACCATGGAGCGAAAACTAGGAAAAGTCTTGTCTTGGAAGCAGCTATAGCTTTTAAATTTCAATTATTTTTAATAAATGAAAAAAACAAAATGGAGTCCAGAGGACGAAGTCCTTTGGCGGGGTTTGGGGCGGAGCCTCAATCAAGCAGAAGGCTCAGGACAGATCCGTTCCAAACCTTGCCTGAGTTCTTTCAGGGCCCTTGGGTGGTGATTTTGGGTGTGGACGAGGTGTTCTGCGGCTTTGAGGTGGCGCCAGGCTTGGGTGTAGTTGAGCCTTTCGGCGTAGATGGCGGCGAGGTAGTAGTTAGCGGAGGGGTCTGACGGACAAAGGGAGATGTAGTGTTCGAGGATGGGGAGGGCTTCTTTGTAGCGGCCGAGTTGGAGCCAAGTGACGGCAAGGTGGAAATGGCCTTGGCGGAAGAGGGGGTGTTTTGCGAGGGTGTCAGCGATTCTCTTTTGTTTAGCGAGGATCGAGGTCCTTGATTCATTGACTTCGGAATAGATGGCCTGGATTCCTTCGGCATCGATGTGGCCGAGGAGGTAGTCTTCTGAAACGGTATCTGCGGAGATGGAGTGCTCGGGGATAACCCCTTGGATCGACTCGAGGAGTTTTCTGCCCTTGGCCTCTTCGCCGATGAAGAGGTAGTTGAACCCTAAAAACATGTTGATGAGATAATCGTCGGGGAGAAAGAGTTTTCCTTGTTCGTAGAGTTTGATAGCAGTGGCGGGATCTTCTCGATGCCAGCTGACGGCAGCTTGGTTCATGAAGGCAAGGCCCACCACTTCGCGAATCGTCCTTCTTTGCAGCTGCTTGGTTTCGAGGCCGAGGTATTGTTCAGACGGAATGTCGATGCCTCGAGCGGTTGTTTCAATATTGGTGATCTCCCCTTGAGGATCGACGTAGCGGACATAGATGTGGCCAGGCGGCGTAATGGCCTCAAGAGAAAGCTCGAGCCTTTGAGCGAGACAAAGATAAAGGATGGAGACGCCTAGGCAAACGCCCCTTCGCGAATCGAGGACGGAAGGAAGCAGCGTGTACATGTCGATATCTTTCGCGTAGAGAGAGTGGGGAGGGAAGCGAAAGCGCATCTCATTAAAGATGTAGTCATTGATCGCGCGGACCTTCTGTTCAGGGGAAGGATTATCTGGCAGGCGCGCGAGGATTTGTAGAGCCATGAGATCGATGTTCGCCTCATAGCTGCGGGCTTTCAGAGGAAAAGAATCTTCTTGGTTTTTTTCGGCCAAAAATAAAGCACGGGCCAAATCGAGCTCATCGGAAGGAAGTTTTAAAGTTTCTTCCAGAGACCAGACTGAGTAGCCCTTGAGTTTGCGGTTGCCTAGATGTTTGCCGAGTTTTTCGATGATGGAGAGCTGTTCTTCATTTAGGTCGATTGACTTTTCTTGAGATGAGCGGTTGACAAAGGCGATAATTGGTTTGATATCGATGCTTGGCCAAATGAGCGCCGGGTCTTCTTGCGTTTGGTTTCCATTGAGGAGTGCCCACGCATGCTTGAGGGCCTGTTTTCCTTCCGGCGTTTGAGAGTAAAGCTCATAGAAAGCAAAATGCTGCGTAACGGAAGTGGGGTCCAAAGTAGAATAAATGAGAGAGGGCGTGGGTAGGGCAAAAAGCCGGGCGCTAAGACAAAAAAGGAGAAGAAATAGGCATTTATACACAGAGAGCGCTCGATTAGACCGTTTAGTTTGTTATAGCATAATCGTTATTTTATCGCATGGACGCGAGAAAACCTAGTGCTTTAGCTCTGGGATGAATCGCGCTTTCTTTTAATATTCTAATTTGTTAACCTTGTTCTGCGGTTGGAAGATCCGCCTGGAACAAGTTCTCCTATACAAAATTCCTAAATTTTAGCTCTCGGAATAGATAGCCTGGGTATCCAATCCCTAGAAGCCCTCGTTGCACAATTGAGTGCAACTACCAGCATTGGGTCCCTCGTTTGGGCGAAAGCTTACCCAGGGAGAAGCCTTCTGCTTTAGCTGAGGGAATATTCACTCTACAAATGAGCGCATGTGGGCGGCTAAAGAGGCGTGCTGGGCGATTTCTTCCACAAATGGTTTAAAGCGATAGGTCCAATTGGTAGGAAGTATCTCTCCTGGAATGTTGATCCTCTCTTCTTGAGGATTGGAGTGAACGAGGTTGGGGAAGAGGGCCAAATACTCTTGAAGAAGATTGATGTGAAAATAAGACGGAGTATGATGCGCATCATGAAGAATTTCCAAAATTCTTTCCGGAGGCAGATCGCTCTGGTAGTTCCATCCTTTAAATAGACAAAAAGCCTTCGCCTCTTCAGGGTAAAATTGCCACCAGCCTCTGAGCGTATCGCAATCGTGGGTGGAGACGGTGGTCATGCTAAAAGGTTCGTATAAATGATAGGGAATGTAGCGTTCGCCATCTTCCCAATCCCTTTGCCAGCGAAGTACTTTGGTTCCACAGATGCCCAGTTTTTTTAAGATTAGGGGAACTTCTTTCGGAATGACCCCCAAATCCTCGGCAATCGGAAGCAGAGGGGATGCCTCAAGGATTTTTTCCAAAATATGCTCTCCGTGAGCTGGCCAAAGGCGGGGATTTTTAGGAATAAAATGCCCCTCTTTTGCCGGCAGATTTTGAGGAATGCCCCAGATGCGAAAAAATCCGACGACATGATCGATCCGATAAAGATGAAATCCTTGGGCCGCCATTTTCAGCCGTTGTTTCCACCAAGAAAACTGTTCCTCGCGCATAGCCTCCCAATTGGGCAGAGGAAATCCCCATTTTTGACCTAATTTGTTGTAGTAGTCGGGAGGAGCTCCCGCGACGAGGGTCAGATCGAATAAGGAGCGGTTTTCCCATACATCAACGCTGTCCGGGCTCAAAAGAATAGGAAGGTCACCTTTTAAAAAAACAGATTGAGAAGTGGCGTAATCGCGCACTGTTTTTAACTGCTTGTAGCAAAGGTATTGCAAATAGACATAGAAATTCACTGTTTGCTGCGAAGTGTGGATCAGAGAAGGATCGTATTGTCTTGCCGACTCCGGCCAATCTTGCCAGCAGCGCTCTCCATATTGGGTTTTACACGCTTTGAATAACGCGTAAGGAAGAAGCCACGCCTGCCCTTCGATAAAGCGTTGATAATCTTCCGTTTTTTCTATAGAAGAAAAGGTGTGGAGAAAATAAGTGTAAAGCCAGTTTAATTTTTTTTGTTTGACCTCTTGGATAGCGACCCGGGGCAAATGAGTCAGCTCATGAAAAGAAGCCGCTAGTTCGGCTTGATTGGCATCTGGAAGAGTATGGAGGCTGAGATAGATGGGATCTAGAGCGCATGAGGACATGGAGTTATAAGGGCTTGTGTCTCGCCCCATGTCTGTTAGGGGAAGGAGCTGGATGCAGTCGAAAGAAATTTGCCTGCACCAGTCGATGAGCGGGATCAGATCATAAAATTCTCCGATACCGCAGCTTGTTCTCGAGCGGAGGGCCGATAACGAGACGGCGATGCCATGATGCGCTCTTTTACCGATAGTCTGCCAGTGGGTTTCTGTTTTTAATGCCATGAGCTCATCTTATGCCGAAGGGATGAGATGAAGATTCGGGAGCGAAAACAATCGGCGCTGTCCTTCCTGCTTGAATGGCGTCGATCCAGCTTTCTACTTCTGTCATGAAAGCGCCGAAAAAAGCAGCAAGCCTTTCTGCATCGAGTATTTCAATAGGGAACGATTGGTGCAAGGTCAGATGATTGTTGAGCGGCAAGTAGCCGAGGACAGCCGGCCTTGGATCGGGAAGATCATTGATTTTCAAGCCGTCTTTAAGCACATTTTCTCTGAATTTGCCTGGAGGGATCTCGATCGCAGCGGAGGCGATGAGAAGGTGGGTTTGAGTTGGGTCCATTTGCATTTGGATACGGGCCTTTTCATGCACCAGCAAAAGACAAGCTCCATGCCGGTCGACGAAAAGGGGGATCTGCAGAAATTCGCCGAGTTTAGTAATGAGCTCTGTAAAACGATCGGTCATTTATTTTCTTCCTCTTCGTTTTCGTCCTCTTCTTCCCACTGCTCTTCAAGCTGCTCCAAAGCGTCTAGGACGGCCTTTGAGAGTTCTTGAAAATGTTGAGGGTTGCGGTAATAACGCATAGCAATTTGCTTTAATGCGTCGCGCATTTGCGTGTAGACTAATATCTGCGCCATGGGGTTATCGGATATGCCAAGCAATCGGGCCGATTGTAAAACTTTTTCCGAGTTCATATACCTTTCAGCTAAAAATTTGACCAATTGCTTGGCCAAAGTTTCAAAGGTGAGCTGCTGAGACAAGGTCAGGCCATAAGAGGCAAATTGCCGAGAGATCAGCTGCATCCTGGATTGAAAAAAACGAAAGACGCCTAAAATGCCTTGCAGCGAATGGGTTTCGTCGAGGAGCATTTTTAATTCTCCTCGCGGGATCGAGGGGCCCTTCGCCTTTAAATCAGCTCCAAGCGAGTGGAGCAAAAACATGATGGTGGTATTGAGCTTATCGTAGGGGAATTTATCGGTGAGCTCTTGAAATAATTTAAGAGGCTCTCTCGGCGTGCCAGTGATCTCTCGGTAAAGGTCGCGAAGGGAAGTAGCGGAGCCTAATCCTTTTTCAGAAAATTCGCGGGATTGAGCTCCCATGTTGCGTCCAGCTAAAATTTCGCGAGCATATTGCTGATTCAGCTGCTCTTTGGCTTTTTTTGCAATAACTTGGAGATCGCCCCTTGATGTTTCGATAAGAAAATCTAAAGCTTCATCAGCGAGCGCGTGGTCCGGATACATCTCCAGCACCTTGGCAAGCGTCTCTTCTTGCGTGTTGCCCGATGTGACGCGCTCTCTTAAAATGAGCAGCGTTTTAGCCTGCAGCTCATAGTTGTTTTTCTGCATCCTTTCGGCCACTTCGACAATCTCTTCTACTCTAAGAAGTTTAAATTCACTAACCTCCGATTTTTTATCGCTTTTCGCAGGTTCTTGTTTTTGTTCTTCCAAAGTTTTGAAATTCCGCATCATAGCAATAGGGTTGAATGCCCCTTCTATCCAGGCCATCATGTCGGCTTCACTTTCTACTTGCTCCATTACCTCTAGACGCGCAGCTTCTTGAGCAGCGCGAAGAGTGATCAAGTTCATAGATACTCTAGGTAGGTGGCCTTCAGACATGACATGGTCGGTTTATTATACCGGTATATAGCAAAGGAAAAAGATCGTGTCTAGGCCGATTTCATTAAAAGACTTGATAGTTTGTTGGGCTTGTCATGCCGTATCCATGCCTGAATTTGTTCAACGCTTAATTCTTGGGCTCTGCCCAAACCCGCTCAAGGGATGGCTCCCTTGAGAATCCCTTTGTTTCGGTATATGGAAAGTCGCTATCGAAATGGTTCATCTAGCAAACAATTTGGGTGCGATGGTTTACCCATTCTGACGGTCATCAATTGCTTTTAGTTAATTTGACAAATAAACAACGGGATTCTCAAGGGAGCCATCCCTTGAGCGGGTTTGGGCAGAGCCCAAGAATTAAGGATTGGACTAATTCGGGCCCGCACGCGATATGACGAGCCCCAAGAGAAGCTATCATGTCAATTGAACACGGCCAAGAGGTTGGATGCGGATTTCAGGGACGATCTCCTGATAGGAAAGGACCGGAAGCTCGGGGAATTCTCCTTCGATGAGCTTTCGTACGAACCGGCGTGCATCGATCGCGGTGAGAAGAACAGGAGGCTGACCTCCGGACGGCGTGGGTTTGATCGTTGTGCGGAGCGAGTGTAAAATGAGCTGCACAGAGTCTGGGTCGAGCGCGAGATAAGAACCAGCGGATGTTTGTTTGATTGCGCCGCGCACCATGTCTTCGATTTCAGGATCGAGCAAATAGACGGATAAGATGGTTTGTCCAAGGGAGTATTTGTAACTGATGTAGCGCTTGAGGGAAGAGCGGACGTATTCTGTTAAGAGAACTGTGTCTTTTTCTGTTTGAGCCCATTCGCTGAGCGCTTCCAAAATGGTTCTTAAATCTTTGATGGAGATTTGCTCTTGGACAAGGCGTCGTAAAATTTCTGTGAGTTTTTGCAAAGGAACAAGCCGGGTGACTTCTTTGATGAGATCGGGGAATGATTTTTCGATGAATTCTAAAATAGCCCGAACTTCTTGAATGCCGATGAACTCATTGGCGTATTGGCGGTAGAATTTAGAAAGGTG
>DAINNB010000038.1:0-11920 GCA_036736085.1 Chlamydiales bacterium | reverse complement strand
CTTTACGATCATCTTCCTAATCGGGATGCAAAAATCAAATTTTTGGTGAATACCGATGGGGATACCAGGGTTACTCTATTTAGGCATTTGAATGACGTCGAATTGAGAAAAATCTTTAATAGCATGCCCCCCGATGAGGCGGTGTGGATCATCGAAGATATGCCTGAGCGCAGGTTTCGCCGCCTCATGGACCAGATCGATTCGAAAAAGGCTGGCCGCATCCGGGCTTTAAAGCAGCACGACCGCAAGAGCGCCGGCCGTCTCATGACTTCAGAATTTTTCGCCTTTACGATGGACATGACCATTGGCGAGGCTGCCGTTTACATTAGAGACAATCCCCGCATCGATTTTGCCAAAGGGATTTTTATTCTCAACCACGCAGGAGAGCTGCAAGGCTACGTTCCCACTCGGAACATGATGATCAATCCTCCCCACACTCCGCTCAGACAGGTAATGCGCCCCGTCCTTCATAAGGTTACAGCTGAATCGACGAGGGAAGAGGTGATTGATCTCGTAGAACGCTACCGGATCTCTTCTCTTCCTGTCGTCGACATTGATAATTATCTCGTCGGTGTGATCTCTCATGAAGATGTCGTTGAAGCGATGGAAGATCTTGCCGATGAAACGATTGCGCGCATGGCGGGTACGAATGAAAAGTTTACTTCTCATGATCCGATCATTCGTCGTTTTCTTACGCGCGCTCCTTGGCTGATTGTCACTCTTCTCGCAGGCCTTGTGAATGTAGGCGTTATGTCTTCATTTCAACAGCGGGCTGGCGGCATTTTAACGTTCGCTCTCTTTTTCGTTCCCCTGATCACTGGTATGTCCGGCAATATCGGGCTTCAGTGCAGTACGGTCCTCGTTCGGATTATGGCCATGGGTGGGCTTTCTCTCGGTAGCCGCCGAGAGACGATCACCAAAGAGCTCATGAGCGGTGTGTTCACAGGTTCCATCTTCGGTCTCAGCTGCGGCCTCATCGTCTATCTTTTAAGTTTCCTCACAGGAGCTTCTCTCACCCCAGCCGCTCCCGGGGCTGTCGCCGCCATCGTCAGCATCGGCCTCATCGGCGGCTGCTGTGCAGGCACTCTCCTTGGCGTTTTTGCTCCTCTCTTCTTCGCCCGCATCGGCGTCGATCCCGCCATCTCAGCTGGACCGATTGTTACTTCGTTTAATGATTTTCTTTCTATGACGATCTATTTCCTGATTGCCTGGGGTGTCAGTACTCTGTTCTTTTAGATGGGGCTCCGCCCCATGCCCCGCCAAAGGACTTCGTCCTTTGGAATCCTTTTTGTTTTTATGTTGAATTAAGATGATAAAGAAAGTGTATACCGAAACAACTTGAAGAATCGGTTTTTGACAAGAAGGTCCCCAAAATTTTGATTCGGAGCGAGCGACCATTGCCGGAGGCAAGGCGCGAGTGAGAATCGAAATTTTGAGGTAAAGCCGACGCGGTCAAAAACCGATTCTTCAAGTTGTTTCGGTATATTCGTCTGATGTTTTTGTATTATAGAGCAGGATCTAGTTGCAGGCCTTGACATGCTTCTAAAAAAGCGCTTTGTAGTTCGGGGCTTTTTTGCATGTAGCTTTTGAAATTTTGATTGTTGTGATTTTTTTTCACAATGGAGAGGAAAATTCCTTTTCCCTCTGGAGTTTGGCAAAAAGGAAGGTATTTTTTGGGCTCGATGACCATCCACATATCCATTATCGGTTGTATGAAACGTTTGAGTTCTGGATTGTTGATGATCTTTTCGATCTCTTCCTCTTCGAAATCATTGAGGGTTTCTATGCTTAGCTCATTATCTAAAAATAAGCATTTTTGTTGAGGGAGGTTGATTTCGAATAGATAATTTCGTTCGATCATTTTTAGGACTTTAAGCGCGCTTTTAGAATACATAGGAGGTTTTGCTTGTTTGTTTCTGCGATGGGCTAAATGTTTTGATAGTATGTCAATGATAATAGTGAGAGCCTCTCCGTTTTCTTTTGGCCTAAAAGCTTCTTTTACCTTCTCTATGATCGCATCTATTTTTTTTATGGTTTTTTCTAATACGGGGGTGTATTTCACCGATAGATAAGTTGCTTTACGGGAATTACATCTTGTCCAAATGATGAGAGGGAAAAAGAAGCCCCCCCCTTGTGGATTTAAAAGAATATAATCGGGGATATTTGAGACGTCTATGACTGCGACGCGATGATCGGCTAGAAATCGCAAATCATTGATGTCTCCCATAGTGGCGATGATTTTTCCTGCTTTTGCATAAGTTTGAAGCTGCTCAAAAAGACGATCGTCTTTTTGATATTGAACATTTTGAAAAAATGGTGCGATAAAACGGGAAGTTCTCCATTCTTTTTTTCCTCTTAAGAAATAGATGGTTGCAAAATCATCCAGATGCTTTAGGTAATACGATTTGACAGGCTCTGGGATGTCGCTCTCTTCTAATTTTTTCCTTATAGTCTCTATTCTTAATCCGCCTGGAATGGTTTCTTCGGGATCGCTACAAATATCCGATGACAATTGTTCATATTCAACTCTATCTTCCGCTAACCTCAGCAGCATGGTATTAAAGTCCACGTAAGCTTTTACTCTTGGATTGATATCTCTTACGACAAGTCCATGGCATTTTTGGGGGGCGCATAAAGCTAGATCAAAAAAACTTCTCTCCGTACCAGTAGATACAATTAAGCCCGGATCTTCTACTAATGCAAGATGCTTTTTGATTCCTTCCGGAGTTCCTTCATTAGGGTGCAAATAGTCTGTAAAGTTAATTTTTTGATGGATGTTCACGCTTGTCATAGTGAGATCTTCAAAAGTGTTTTCGAGACTTTGGGGGACAAAGTCGATTCCCGAAGCAAGAATGCTTGCGCTTAGGCTAAAACCTAATTGAAGGCCATTACCATTAGATGGTCCGGAATAGTAATTGCTTGGGTTGTGTAAATAATTGCTAGTATTCATGTTTTTCTCTTTTTTCATTAATTAATATAATTTAAATATTGGTTGCTTGGATTGTGGTGTAACAAGTTGAGGGTGGGTCATTTATGTTTATTGCTTCTTTTGAATAAGGAAAAAAAACAAAAGAAATAGATAAAGACCGCAGGCCCAGCTAGGTAGATCTGCTTGCTGCCAGGCTTTGTCTAGAAGGAGGGGAGGGTACGAGATGAGCTCGAGAAGCTGGCGCGTCCATACATCTGCGAGAGAAAGGAGCGGGGCTCCGAGCAAGGGGCAGATCGAATAGATGAGAAGACTGGGCAGTAAAAGATAGATGGATAGGGCTGCTCCAAGAGGAAAAAACAAGTTGTAGATAAGCCCTAAGAGAGGGAATTTATGAAAATGGTAAAAAAGTAGAGGAAGCAGGGCTATATTGACGGCTAGGGTCATGCAAAGCGTCTTTTTAAAAAACGACGAGATGAGATAACCGTAGGGAGAAGGAAGAGTCATATCGGCCAGCTCGGGGACGGTTCGCTGAGGAAGAAAACGGTTAGAGAAACGGTGGAGTTGAGGATAGACAAGCAAAAGGCCTGCGCAGCTGAGAAAGCTCAACTGGAACCCAATATGTCCAGAGAGGAGAGGGTCGAAAATGAGTTCAAATAGCATGCAGCAGCCGAGAAGATTAAGAGCTGCTGGACGTCGATTGAGAAGTTTGCCAATAAGATAGAGGGTCGCTGCAAAAAAACTGCGGAGCACCGCAGGAGCGGGTCCTATGAAAAGAAAATAAAGGGTCACGACCAAAAGCAGAAGAATGTTTTTTGTTCGCTCTGGGAAAAATAGGCCTAAAGAAGCTGAAAAAAATGCAATCAAAAGAGCGAAATGAAAGCCGGAAACAGATAAAAGATGCTGCAGGCCTGCTCTGCCGAATTCGTAGCGCAGCAGCCTTTCTTCCACATCGCCCGTTAAAAGAGAGCCTAAAAGACAAGCTGTCTGAGGTGATGTAGTTTTTTTTAAAAGAAAACGAAACGCTTCTTTTGCTCGGTAGCGCATTTCTGCAAAACGCCAGCTGCCGATCGTTTGCTTAGAAGAGAGAGGTTTCCATGTTTTGATCTTGAGAGAATAAGAAAAGGGGCTGCGTTCGCTTAAAAGGCCTTCCACCCAATAATCTTGATCAGCCGGAGGGCGGTCGTCCCCTTGTAGGCAAATGGAGCAGGAGACTGCCTCTGGTATCAAGAGCGTTCCTTTGTATAAAAAACCTTTGTGGAAAGGGGAGTGATGCGGTTGCAAGGAAGATACGGAGAAAATCCCTTGTACAAATGTCGGCGTTGCGGCTCGAGGAGCTCCTTGGTAGAGAAAAAAAGCATAACCCCAGCCAAGCAGAGCGAAGGAAACCCCTTGAAAAAAAGAAGAAGTAAGAAAAAGGTAAATAAGCCAAACGAGAGGGAAGAGCGGGTTTAGAGAATAAAGATAAGAGCTAGTTCCCAGTAAAAAGCTGATGGCGAGTAGAAGCGCGGGGTTTTCTTTCCAAAATAGCCTATGCGGCGCAAGAAAATCAGCAGGGAAGCTCTTGAATAAAATCAAATGGCTTGTATAAGTGTTTTATACCGTTCGGCTTTCAGTTTAAACTTTGTCGAGCAAACTTTCCATAGTTCTTTTTCTTTTTGCAAGTTTTTCTCTGATGAGAAAATTGCTTTCTTCAGGGGCCCTATTCCTTTTGCGCGAATCGACGATCTGTTCAGTTTGATTAGTTTGTAAAACATTTTTTCCAAAATGATCGAGAATATCTAAAACAGCTTTGGTGTGAACCCGTTCAAATTCCGAAGAGCTGTGTAATCCCATTTTAATCGCATTTTGCATCGCAAAAAAACTATGTTTATGTGAAAACGATTGAGCCCAATTGCGCACTTTATCGGGATTGGGGTGAGGCATTTGAGCTCGCTCACTTAAAACTTCTTGCGCGATTACGCCATAAACTTGTTTAAATTCTTCAGCGCTGGACGATCCCTGCATAGCGATCTCTTGAAGAGATGAGTCACTGTAATTTCGTAAAAAATGCTTCACCGTGGGTTTTCTTTCTTTCGTTTTTAATTCGAGATTTTGATTTCTCTCATCTAAAATTTCTTGGGCTGCTATTGCGTTGATTTTCTCATGTATAAGATGGCTAGACGAGCCTAGAGAGATTAAAATTTTAAGAATAGAGGATGCAGACCCTTTGAGAGAACTTTTAAGGGTGTCTTTTGTTTTATTTTGGATCTCTTCAAGGGTTTGCTCGCTTTCTGTATTTTCAAAAGAAGGAGAGAGGGTATCCAAAGTTTTTTCGAAAGAGCTTTCATCAGAGGATGATTCAAAACTGCTATCAGAAGAGAAATGTTCTTCGGAATCAAAATATGGGGAAGGGGGCGCTGGAGGATCTTGAGTGTTTACTTCAGGAGAGAAGACAAGAAAATCGCTTGGAGAGAAAGGCTCTGAGGGAGGTTTTTCATTTTCAATGTCGATCATAATTTTGGACAAAATGGTATTTTGCAGAGGTAGAATGTAGGGTGAAAAATAAGTGGTTTCTTGGATTGACATGATTTGCTCGTTTTTTTGATATAGTTTGTTTGACTTTTTAGTTTAAATCAACTTTTAATTTTCTTTTTAGTGTTTTTTATAAATATTTTTTTTTATATTTTTTTGGGAAATGTGCTTGTTAATGTGTGTCTTTATTATTGGTAGTCAGTCACTTGTGACTTATCTAAAGCGGTTATTTCCAAAAAAGGGAAAGTGGATATTAAAAAACGCTAACACTGATGAGTTAATAATTATGTGAATCGGGTTATACAGTTATTAGAAACCCCATTAGATCAAGCTTTTTTACCTATGGGACAAAATGATGCGATGGCAGCGGCTGCAGCTCTTGGCCGAGAAGAAATCAATGTACACGTAGGGTCTCGCGACAGCCACACTAAAGAAGCTTTGCTCATATTAAGAAGGTCTCAAGAGCTATCCGAGTGAGTAGTCACCTCGGTCCTAAAGGACCGAGTTTTCTCGCGTCCGAGGGATAAACCGAGAGGAATTCATGCAGGAGGTGACTACTCCCTCCCCTTTAGGGGAGGGAGTAGTCACATTCAAAAAAATCAAAAGGGATTCGAAAGGGCGCAAGCCCTTTGGTAGTTTGTTAAGGACGAAGTCTTTAAAAGGCTGAGAGCCTCTCATCGAAATCGAATTGTCTTTTCCATTTTCTTGCGATTTCAGTCCATGTATATTCTTTTAAGATAAAATCCCTCATGGCCTTTCTTTGTTCTAAGGTAATTTGTTCAGCTTGCCGCATGGCCTGAAATAAAAGGGCGGGGAATTCCTCTTGGGTTGAGCAGGCGTAGCCGTGGCGCATCGATTCTGCAAGGCCGGTGACTGCGCGTGCAACGGGGATGGCGCCGCCGAATTGGGCTTTGAGGGCTGTGATGCAGAAGGTTTCATGAAATTTGAGCGGATAGGTCCAAAAAGCGGCTTTTTGGTAAGCCTCGTGAATTTCCTGATGGCTGACTAGTCCATGCTCTTTGACGCCGAGTGGAGCATAGGCTGCGATTTGCTGGCGCACTTTGCTCTCTTCTGCGGGAGATAAAAATCCCCAGTGTTCCCAGCCGTAATAAATATCGAGAGTGGCCCTAGGGAATTGCCGTTTGAGCTCCGGCCAAAGATCGAGAAGATATTCCAGCCCTTGTCCGTAATTTGAGCCGTAAATGCAAGAATAGGGGTTTTCCCTTGCTTTGATCTCGCTGAATTGATGGGGTTGGATCCCGTTTCCATAAATATGGGTGTATTTGGCAAATCCGGGGTTGACGGAGACCCATTGCGCTCTTTGAAAAGAAGAGAGCCATAGAACATCGTCAAAGCTTTGTGTTAAAAAAGTCGAAAGCTTTTGATTGGTGATGTCGTGAGGCCATAAATAGACCTGTTTCGCAAATTTTTTTAGATGCTGGCCGGCTCCAGGAGCTCTCCAAGCAATGGCGATATCTACGGAGATGGGCTCTTGCGTCATCATGCTGAGATAGCGGGGATTGGCCATCGGCAGTGAATGGGGAGAGTGTTCAGGCGGCATGCCGAAGACGATGACGCGGTAGCCAAGCTTCACTAGCTCTTCTGCGGCGTAGATCACCGCCTCTTCAGAGCCAGTAATGCCTTTGTGGATGCTATCGGGGTCCCAGGGTTTTACTCCTTTGCAGAGAAATGTAAATATGCCGATCGTTTTCATGATATTTATCCTTTATTTTTTGTAATTCATTTGATTTTGTTGTTTGATGAGCTCTTGGATCAATGGGATGTTTTTTTCGATCGATCGTTTTTGTCCCGCTGAGAGATTTTGATTTTTTAACAGCTTGAAATAGGTGTCTAAGGTCTCTTTGTATTTACCGATCGAATAAGAGGCGTCTGCGAGTTGCAAGAAGAGGCCGATGTCATAAATGTCATGCTGCACAAAGATAATATCGGAGCTCGAAGGAAGGCTAAGCCCTTGTTTGCAGAGGAGATAGGCGAGGAGATAATTGCCTTGGCGGATATAATAATTGGCTAAGTAATAAAGAGGTTCTGCTCGTGTTGGGCGGTAAAGATATGCTTTTGTGTAGCTCTCGACGATCTTTTCGGGCTTTTCTTGAAGGGTTTCTTCGATTTTTCCTATTGAAAGGAGCGAGTAAAAAACTTCTTGCTCAGAGCCTTTGAGATCGATTCTTTTTTTATGCCAATAAAGGGCCTTTTCATATTCTTTGGCGTTTCCGTAGCTTAACGCGAGATAGAAAATATGGCGGCTATTTTCAGGGTCGGTTTCCAAGGCCTTTTCCAAAACAGCTGCGTCATTGAGATATTTTCGAGGATCTTCGGATCTATGCCCGTCTTGAGTGATCGACAAGTTTGTCACTCCTTGCAAAAGAGCAAACGTTTTGGCCTGCGAGCTTACGATCGTTTCGTGAACTGGGCCCACCCATTTCAAATCGAGGCGATTGAGGATTAGAGATTCTCGAAAATAATTAATGCCGCTCGGCTGCCGAATCAAAAAAAAATAAAAATCCTTATCTAAAGAAGAGAGAGAAAAAGACTCGTCGAAGATGAGCTGTTCATCTGCATCGATAAACAGAAGATAGTCTCCTTTGTCTTTCGATAAAGCGAGCGCTTGATTGCGATTATGCGCAAAATCAACCCAAGGATATTCATAAAGCTCTCCGGGGATGTCCTTCATGAATTCTCGGATTGTCTCTTGCGTCCCATCAGTCGATCCAGTATCGATAATAATCCAGTAATCGATCACAGGTTTTACGGAAGCTAGGCATCTTTTTATAACCTTGTTTTCGTTTTTTACGATCATATTTAAGCAGATTGTTTTTCTCATTTTTTTCTCTTTGTTATTTATGTTATTTAGTAAAATACTTTTTTTTATCATAGTTTTGCAAACGATTCAATATTATTTTAAGTTACTTAGATTGTTTTTCTTGAAAATTTAATTGATTTATTTTTATATTTTTATTTATATAAAGTTGTTTTAAAGTGGTTTGTTATGAAAAAAAATAAAACGATTTGTTTGAATATGATTGTTAAGAACGAGGCAAAAGTCATAGAGAGATGCTTGTCCTCGATAAAGCATATGATCGATTATTGGGTCATTTCCGATACGGGGTCGACGGATGGGACTCAAGAGATCATTCGCCGCTGTTTGCAAGATCTTCCAGGCGAGCTGATGGAACGGCCTTGGGTTGATTTTTCTCATAACCGCAACGAGGTGTTGTACCAATCTAAAGATAAAGGGGATTTTCTTTTATTTATCGATGCGGATGAATGGTTGGATTTTTCTCCGACATTTATTATGCCAGACTTCAAAAAAGACTGTTATGTAGCGTCTGTTAGAGTGGCTAATGGAAGTATTTATCAAAGAGTGCTGCTCATCAATAACCATATTCCCTGGGAGTGGAAAGGGGTGCTCCATGCGGACATTTGTCAGGTCCAAATTAAAGGTTATGAATTTTTGCAAGGCGTGATCAATGTATCGAATACAGCCGATGGGTTTCGCTCTAATAGTCCTCAAAAATATCAGAAGGATGCAGCAGTGCTTAAAGCTGCTCTCGATAAAGAACCGGATAATTGCCGTTACGCTTATTATTTGGCCCAGTCTTATGAAGAAGGGAAAGAATATGAGCTAGCACTAGAAACTTTTAAGAGGCGTTCACAGATGAAGGGGGGATGGGACGAAGAGGTGTTTTACTCTTATTATAAAATTGCCCATTTGCAAAATTTACTAAATTATCCTTCTCACGTAGTGATTGATAGTTTTTGCAGGGCCCATCAAAATAGGCCGAGCCGAGCCGAGCCATTATTTCATTTGACGTCCCATTATCTTTCTGAAAAAAATTATCTTCATGCCTATTTGGTCTCAAAGTACGCTATCACCATTCCTCGGTGCACAGATTGCATGTTGGTAGAGCATCCGATCTATGATTTTGGTATTTTGATGCAGTTCGCAGAAAGCTCGCTTCAGTTAGAATATTATCGAGAAGCTCTTGATGCTTATCACAAACTGCTTGCGAACCCAAAATTGCCAGCTGATATTAAACAATGGATCCGCTCTCGTATATTTTGGATCTCCTCTAGAAAAGAGAGTACTCCTTGGTAGTTTTTATTTTTTAGGCATTTCGGACTCGATGGGGGAGCGGTAGATCAGGCGAGCTCCTCTTCGGCTTGTAAAATAGGAAAAAAGCCATTGGGATAAAACAGTAAACCGGTTTCTAAACCCAATAAGATAAAGTACGTGAACAAAGCACCACGCAAGCCAGGCAAAAAAACCGCTGAATTGGATTTTACCAAATACACCGATCGCTTTGGTTTTTCCAATGGTCGCCATAGTGCCTTTGTCAAAATAACGGAAAGGGGGCCTTTCGCCTTTAGGCATTCGTTTTCTGAGCAGCATAGCCACATAGCGGCCTTGTTGGACGGCAACAGGAGCTAAGCCAGGCAGCGGCTTGCCTTTTTCGTCCATAGCGCAGGCTGCATCGCCGATCACGAAAATATGAGGGTGGTCAGGAATAGAAAGATCGCTTTCAACAATGACGCGTCCTTGGCGGTCTAAAGGTACATTTAACGTTTTAAGAACAGGTGAAGCTTGGTTGCCAGCAGCCCAAATAATGTTGTGGGCAGGGATGAATGTATTTTCGACCATAGCGCCTTCACTTGTAATTTCGGTGACTCGTTTCGCGGTAATGACTTGAACCCCCATCCGTTCCAAGTAGTGCTGCGCTTTTTCTGACAATCTTTCAGGATAGACAGGTAAAATATGAGGAGAACCCTCGACCAGATAGATTTTTGTTTTGGTGACATCGATACGGCGGAAATTCTTCAGCATGGTCTCGTAAGCGATTTCTGCGATAGCTCCAGCCATTTCTACACCGGTTGGACCTCCGCCAATGATGACAAAATTGAGGTACTTTTTCGCTTCGGAGATGCTATCGCATCGCTCTGCTTTTTCAAAGGAAATTAAAATGCGTTCTCGGATTTTCAATGCATCGTTGAGCGTTTTTAAGCCGGGGGCCAAAGCTTCCCACTCATCATGTTCAAAGTAAGAGTGTCTAGCGCCGGCCGCGATGATGAGGTATTCAAAACCAATTCGATCTCCATTGCGGAGGATGATCACTTTGGCGTCTTTATCAATGCTAACCACCTCGCCCATGATGACGGTGATGTTTTCATAGTCGCTTAAAATTTCTCGGATCGGTACGGCGATATCGCCAGGAGAGAGGGCCGCGCTGGCCACTTGATAGAGCAAAGGTTGAAATAAGTGGTGGTTTGTCTGGTCGATAAGCCAAACATCCAGCTTGGCATTGCCCAAGGCTTTTGCAGCATTTAATCCGCCAAATCCGCCGCCTAAAATTACAACTTTCGTATGCGCCATACTTCTTTCCCTACCAGTCTTTATATGATTCTTGAGTCACGAACCGTATACTTGTGAATATATACTGAAGACGGTCTAGGAAAGAAGTGTTTTTTTACAAACCCGATAAGAATTTAAGCGCAAGAGTGGCTGCAAAAGGCATTCTTACTGAACGCCAGCCCCAGAGTTTATGTAAAATCCCCAAAACAGCCAGAACGATCAAAGCTGGATACATGACTTCTAAAAGTGGGCCGATATATCGGGCAATTCCTGAAAATTCCAACGTCGATGTTCCAAAAGCAAAGGCCAGCGTCATAGCAAGCGATGCAGTATGAGGCAGTTTTCTTTGGGTAACTTCTTTTCTTAAAAAATCAGCGAATAAAGATGTTAGTACAATCGCCGTTGTTAAGCAGGCTAAGATCACTGAAGCGCATACAATAGGAGCTGCCAAAGATCCCAAACACTGCTGCGCTACAAAACCGAGCATCTCTTGGGGCGGCACATTCGCGAGCATTGGTGCATACATAGCGCCAAGGGCCACAAGGACGCCATAAATAAAAGAGAGCAGCCCCGCTCCAATTAAGGATGAGCGGAAAAAGATCGATACGATCTGAACTGGGTCTGACTGAGGACCTGCCCTTTTTTGCAAATGGTTGATAATAAAAGTTGAAAAGAAAAACGCTGCGAGCAGGTCCATCGTTTGATAGCCTTGGAAAATGCCTGTTTTAAAGCTCGTCCAGCTTCCTTTGGTCTCCGTTACGGGTAAATCTGTGTAATAAAGGCCGCAGACCATGATCGCTGCCAATGACGCCAAGAGAAAGGGGGTTAAAAGCGATCCGAGCATGGGGACGATCCGATTTTTTTTAACCGTTAAAACAAAAATTACCCCGCATCCTGCCAAGCTAAAAAGCCAGAGCGGAGAGTTGGGAACAATCAGCTGGAAAGCCCCGTGCGCTACGGTAATGCATCTGGCTAATACGCCAAAAGGCCCCATGATTGATAAACAGATTAAAGAGAGCCAAAAAGGGGCATATTTCCCAATCAAAGAAAACAGCTCCTCCGTTTTTCCCTTAAAAAACAGCATCGCCAAAATCCCCAAAAAAGGGACCAGC
>DAINNB010000037.1:0-12023 GCA_036736085.1 Chlamydiales bacterium | reverse complement strand
TTGGAGAGTTATCCTTTTAGTGCCCCTTCAAGAAGTGTGGGTCGTGCAGCGTCTTGGGAAATATCATCGGATGCTAGGACCTGGCCCCAACTGGATTGTTCCTTTGATGGACGTTGTAGAATATCGTCACTCGCTCAGAGAAGAGGCGATCGATGTGCTTGAGCAAACAGCGATCACGCAAGATAATGTCAGCGTCATCATGGATGGGATTGTGTATATTAAGATTGTGGATCCTTTCGCAGCATCTTATGGTGTGAAAAATCCTATGTATGCTCTTACTCAGCTAGTTCAGACCACGATGCGCTCCGAGATTGGAAAAATCCCTTTGGATAAGACTTTTGAAGAAAGGGAAACACTGAATATGAAGATCGTCGAGGCGATGAATGAGGCTTCGATTGCTTGGGGTATTCAATGTATCCGCTATGAGATCAAAGACATCAATATGCCTGAAGATATTCGTAAAGCGATGGAACTGCAGATGACGGCAGAAAGGCAAAAACGGGCCCGTATTTTAGAATCGGAAGGGTTTCGGCAAGCTGCGATTAATGAATCGGAAGGACAAAGACAAGCGCTCATCAATAATGCAGAAGGTATGAAAGAACGGGTGATGCTTGAATCAGAAGCGGCAAGGGTCGATCAGATGAACCGAGCTAAAGGTGAGGCCGATGCGATTATTGCTTTGGCGGAAGCTTCGGCTCTTGGTATTGAACGGCTTGGAGTCGCTCTTAGCTCATCTGGAGGCGACGCAGCGGCCTCTATTCAGATAGCAGAAAAATACATTAAAGCCTTTGAACATCTAGCTAAAGAAGGCAATACCATGATCCTTCCTTCCAACTTGCAAAATCCTGGAGCTATGGTGATAGAGGCTATGTCTATATACCATCAATTAAAGAACAAGCATCCTCTTAAGGAAGGTATGTCTCGTTTATCTAGTGAAGCAGAGCCATTGAAGGCTCCGCTTCATTGAAAACCGATTAATATCCTAAGCCTACAGAAAATTCAGCGACAGGTCCAGGGAATGGGCCTGAATTTTTGACAGCAAGCGTTGGCTGGCTGACTTCTAACTGAACAAAGCTGCGCCAAGCGGCTTCTTGTCGATTGCTTTCATAGCCTACGCAAGCTGTAGGAATGATGCCAAAGAAAAATGTCTTTTCCCGTTTTGTTTCTACTGCTGCAATCTCTTCACTTGTTTGATCATCGCCGGGAAGCGTTGCTGGGATGGTTTCTTTATGTCGAAAAGAAAGACCTCCCCAAGTAAGTCCTGCTCCCATGTAGAAGCTGGAAGCTTTTTTTGGGCTGAAATAACGGAGGTAGCTCATTTTAGGAAACGCCCAAAAAGTCGACTCTTCTCCTTGATTCTTGATGTGGCTAGTGCTAAAGGAGATGTCCAGGGCTGTAGCAGTGCCTCTTCGATAACCGATGCCGAGGCCAGGAAGAAAAGCATTTTGTCTCAGTTCAGGGGCATGCGCTTGAGGTTCTGCCACATTCATGCGTACATATAAGAAACCTTTCGGGGAGGATGTTTTTTCGTTGAGGTTGATCTGTTGTTCGCGGGGAATGCTTACAGGCTTGAGCGGTTCGACGACAGAGGCCGTATCGATAGCAAAGCAGCCAGCTGACGCCAGCGCAAGAATGGATGTAAGAATATGTTTTTTCATATTTTCTCCTTATTTTAGGATTTACGATTATGCGGTTTTTTTGATTATTTTTCTATTAAAAAAATAATATTATTGTTCGATATTGCGGCGCACCATTTGCACTTGCCGCTGGAGCATTTCATTGACTTGGATCTGATCGGAAATTTTTTTCCACGCATGAAGAAGCGTAGAGTGTGTTTTCCCGCCGAAAGATACTGCGATCTTCATGAGTGAATCGTCGATAAGTTCCTTGGCTAAGTACATGGCGACTTGCCGGGCGAGCGCTATCTCTTTCAGTCTCGATTCTCCTTTGATCTCACTTACGCGCACTTCAAACACCGTGGCGACACTTTTTAAGATGGTTTCCACGGAGACCTTGTTCGAAGGCGAATCGGACTGGAACATTTCACTTAAAATCCGCTCGACGATGTCTTGATTGAGCTCTGTGGCTAAAAGTCGAGAGTGGGCGCAGAGGCGGTTGACAGCTCCTTCGATTTGACGGACGTTATTATAGATATGCTCTGCGATAAAAAAGGCAATTTGGTTGGGAATATTGAGGCCGCGCCGTTGCGATTTATCTTTGATGATCGCCACTCGCGTTTCTAAATCGGGCACGCCCATATGAGCAACCAAACCCCACTCCATCCGGGCGATCATCCGTTCGGAGAGTTTAAGTTGAGCGGGAGGTTTGTCGCTTGTAATGACGATTTGTTTGTTTTGATTGATGAGCGTTTCAAAAGTATTGCAAAATTCTTCTTCGAAGTTCAGCCTGTTTTGCAAAAACTGAATATCATCGATGAGCAATAGATCGAGCGTTCGATAGTAGCGTTTCATTTTATCGATGGATTTGTTGCGCAGGTTGTCGACAATATCATTAATGAACGCTTCGGTTGTGATCGCATGGATTTTAACTTTTTTGCTGTGACCTTGAATATAGTGGCCAATGCTATGGAGCAGATGGGTTTTTCCTAAGCCTACACCGCCGTGAATGAAGAGGGGGTTATAAGTTTTTCCAGGCCTTGAGGCGACGCCGATCGCAGCGGATTTAACAAACTGATTTGATGGCCCCTCAATAAAATTATCAAAAGTGTAGTGGGGGTTCAGCTTGATCTCATGATGGGCCGTTTCCGCTTTGACGGTTTCCGCGGGGGCGGGTTCGGCAATGAATTCCTCTTTTCTTGCGTTGATGGCGATGACAAAAGTGATCGCGGGATCTCCTGAGCGTTTTGTGGGCAGAAATTCGCAGAGAACCTCTTTGAAATTATCGATCAGATACTCTTGTACGAAGATATTGGGCACTTCTAATACAGTTTCATCCGGAGTGGATTGGACGACGCGGATGGGCGCTAGCCAATTTTCAAATTCCGCGCTGGAACAGCGGGACTGAACGAACTCTAGAAATTGAGTCCAGGGAGTTTTGATTTCACATTGTTGCATTCCGATACTTTAGCAGCAAAAAAGGGGGGGCTGCAAGCAAAATTGCATGTTTCGCCGAAAGTTTTTAGAGGGGAGGAGTATTGCTTAGCAAAAGCGCTTTTGCGGGATCGGCAATCATTGGATCTGAAGATTTTTCGAGTTCCGCGGCTTGCGCTAATCCTTGTCTTTTATATCCCAGCATAAAGAGAGTTTTAGCTCGATTGAGCTGAGTGATTTGATGATGGGGCTCTAATTTGAGCGCGCGGTCTAAATAATCGAGAGCTTTGAGTCCATGTCCCATTTGTAAATGGATCGCTCCGAGAGTTTGCAGATCGTAAGGATTGCCGGGGTCTAAGACAGTTAGAGCTTCGAAAAATGTCAGCGCTTGGTCATAGATGCCTTGTTCCACATAACTAAAAGCAGCTGATCGAAGATCTTTGATTTGCTTTTCTTCCCATCCTAAAAAATCCAGCCAATCCATTTATCCTCTCTGAAATTGTATGCGGCGATCGTTGGCCAGTTCTACGTTCCGGTTTCCTTTTATAATTGAAGTCATGAGCGAGCGAATGATGCTCAGGGATTTTTCCTCTTCTGGTGAATGAGCTGTTTTTTGAAAATCTTGAGAAAAGTTGTCGACCTTGTCAGCAATTTCTTCCTGAGTTTCTGCAGAACCTAAAGAGGGGATGAGCGAGCCGGAAAAAAGAAGTCCCGTGTCATAATTTGCTGGAGGAACAAATCCAGCGGAGATGCTCGATCTTCTATAGGGGGAAAATAGATGGTCGAATTCTGTGGGTAGATAAGGTTTTGCTGAAGAGATCGTTGTTTTTTCGGGAATAAAACGGGCGTCATCTATGATTCGCGGGTCGTATTCTTGGACGTTATGCGCGTATCGATTTGATGCCCCTGGGCCGTAATTGCTGACTTCTAGATATTTATTGCTCATGTCTTGCTCTGTCTAACCTATGTCCAACGTGATTCAAAATTTGGTTGCTAGGAGGGATTGAAAGCTGCCAAATTTTGGATCACGTTGGGTGTATATATAATGTATATCATCCAAGAGGTTTTTTGTGGTGGTTGATTTTTGCCGTTTTCAACGCGTCTAACAGCCGATTTTGAGTCGCGACGGTATAAGTTGTGAACAACGCGCCGATCTTGTGGAAGATTCTCCGGGATACGAGCGTAAGTTTCTAGTAAAAAGATGTTTATATCTTAGTTTTTCTTTGTGTAAATGAGGGTTTTTGGAGAAGTTGTGAACAAATTTCCCACAATTTCCCACAAAAAAATATATTCATGTAAAAGATTGAGGTTTAAGTGGTTGAGCTGAAAATCGAATATTAATTTCTGAAAATGAATTGCGTGTTTTTAGATTTCGTGGCTAACATGTGGTAGAACGTGGGAATGTGTGTGAGCGGGTTTTTCTTCAGTGGTTCTTCTGTAGCGAAATTAGATGAGAAAGGACGTTTTGTTCTTCCTCAAGAAATGCGCTACGGTCTCGT
Source organism: Chlamydiales bacterium (assembly GCA_036736085.1). GTDB lineage: Bacteria > Chlamydiota > Chlamydiia > Chlamydiales > SM23-39 > SZAS-17. Next base: position 7,474 of record DAINNB010000037.1, on the reverse strand, counting down.
CGAAGAGGGTAAGTGCGAGTTCGTTATTGGACTTGGACTCGGCGGCTGCCTTGCGATTTACCGTAAAACTGTTATTGAAAAAATCGTCCAGCGTTTTCAGAAGATGCAGCACATGGCGCAGTATCAAAAATTTTTCACCCTGTTTTTTTCGACCCTCCACCCTACAGAATGCGATAAAATTGGACGCATTTCGCTGCCTGCCATGCTAAAAAGCGCAGTTGGGATTCAAAAAGAGATCGTTGTTGCTGGTGTAATGGACAAGATCGAGCTTTGGCCTAAAGAAGTGTACGATGAAAATTTACGAAAATTGCTGGGAGGAGAGGATTTGGCAAAAATGACGGAAGCGGCTTTTGCCTTGCTTCATGATGAGGTTCCTGCTCCTGCGGCTGTAGAAGCTCCGGCTCCATCGGCCAATCCTCTCTATTTCAATTCGTCTGCTTTGCCATCATGAAAGAACCTCACGTGTCTGTGCTCTTGCGGGAAGTGGTCCAAGCGTTCGAAGGCGTGCGGCTTGAGGTGTTTTTTGATGGAACTTTAGGTGCCGGCGGGCATGCAAAAGCGCTTTTATCGACGCATCCTGAAATGAAAAGATATATAGGCTGCGATCAAGATCCGAGGGCCCATCAGGAAGCAATGGTTGTTTTAGGGCCTTGGCGGGAAAAAGTGGAATTTGTGAATGCCCGCTACGCAGATTTGCAGAGCATCGCAAAAGAGAAGAAGTTCTCTGCGGTCGATGGGTTTTTAATAGATATAGGAGTCTCATCGATGCAGATCGATGAAGCTCACAGGGGATTTAGTTTTCTTCGTGACGGGCCGCTGGATATGAGAATGAATCCGGAATCTTCTCTGACGGCGGCGATCATTGTAAATCAATATTCGGAGGAGGAGATCGCTAGGATCCTTTTTGAATACGGAGAAGAGAGGAGGTCTCGGCAAATCGCCAAGGCCATCGTCTTCGCTCGGAAAAAAAGAAAGATTCAAACGACTGCCGAACTGGTGAAGATCGTGGCGCCCTCTCAAGGGCGGGGACCTATTCATCCCGCGACACGAGTATTCCAGGCGCTTCGGATTGCGGTGAACGATGAATTAGGAGAGCTGCAGCGCGGCCTCGAGGCCGCGATTGAGCTGGTAAGGCCAGGAGGACGGCTTGCCGTGATCTCTTTTCATAGCTTGGAAGATCGAATTGTTAAAACGCTCTTTCGGGCCCATGAATGGCGAGCAGTGAAAAAAGGCCCCCCTTCGGACGGAACTTTGAAAATTTTAACGAAAAAACCGGCGACGGCCGCTTTAGAAGAAATGAAGATAAACCCTCGGTCGAGAAGTGCGAAATTGCGCATAGCCGAGAAGCTGGCAGGCAGCGATGGATAAGAAGATATTGATAAAACTGGGATTTTGTTTGATGGTATCGGGAGGATGCTTATACTCTTATTTTGATAAACAAAATGAATTGACCCAGATGAAGATCCAGCTTCCCGAACTAGAAAAAAATATCCGGCTGATTCGCGATGAGACTCGGCGGCTTCGCTATGAAGTTGAGCAATTCGAAAATCCTTCGCATTTGATTGAACTAGCCCATAATCCTGAATATAGTCATTTAAAACATCCATTGCTCCGTGAAATTTTAACAGTTCCCGAAGGCATTGTTGCGCAAGCCCCATAGGCGCTCCATGGAAAAGCCTAAAAATTATGCGTCTAGCCAAGAAGTGCGCCGCCTTTTATGCGTGGCCGTCTGCCTTTTCCTCCTCTTCTGCTCTTTAATTGTCCGTTTTTATCAAATTCAAATTGTCGATGGGGAAAAATGGAAAAAAATTGCCGGGGCCCAGCATGAGATCATCAGGACAGAGCCTTTTATGCGCGGCTCTTTTTATGCCAATGCTTCGATTAAGCAAGGCCATCCTGAAGAAGCCCAGCCTCTTGTCATCGATGTGATGAAATTCCATTTATACATAGACCCTGATTCGATCCCTCCCAGGGCCAAAGAGTCGATGGCGCAACATTTAGCGGCATTTTTACATCTCGATGCAAAGCAAAGCGATGCTCTCCGTACAAAATTTGCCCGTAAAAGCCGGAGCTCGAAATTAGCGGCTTGGTTAGAAAGAGAAGACAAGGAGAAAATTCTTCAGTGGTGGAATTCTTTTGCTAAACAAGAGCAGATTGTTCGCAATGCTCTTTATTTCCTTTCTGATTATAAGCGCTCTTATCCTTATGGCAGTTTGTTAGGTTCTGTTCTTCATACTGTGCAAGAAGAAAAGAACCCTAAAACGGGTCAGCATGTGCCGACCGGTGGGCTTGAGCTGCTCTTCAACTCGTATTTAATGGGGAAGGAGGGAAAGCGGCAGATCGTCCGTTCGCCTCGGCATCCTCTCGACACGGGAAAAATTCTGCAGGCTCCTGAAAATGGGGCGGATATCTACTTGACGATCAATCTGTATCTGCAAGCACTTGCAGAGGCGGAGCTCAAACGGGGCGTGCAGGCGGCTGGAGCTCGAGGCGGCTGGGCTGTGATGATGGACCCGTATACAGGCGAGATCTTAGCTCTTGCGCAAACGCCCTCTTTTAATCCAGTTTCTTATGCTGAATATTACAATCGTCCTGCGCTTCAAGAATGGACGCGCGTGAAGGCTGTGACCGATTGCTTTGAACCCGGATCGATTTTTAAACCGATCACTCTGGCCATTTGCATGAGGGCGAACCAAGAGCTTCTGAAAAGAGGGAAAAAACCGATTTTTTCTCCTGATGAAAAAATCGCCACGGCCAATGGGTGGTTTCCTGGAAGGACAGTTCCTTTGAAAGACGGAAGGGTCCACTCTTATTTGAACATGAACCTTTCTTTGCAAAAATCATCGAATGTCTATATGGGCCGTTTGGCGGAGCGTCTTGTTCATACGATGGGAGATATTTGGTATCGAAGCGCCCTTCACGATCTTTTTGGATTTGGGAAAAAAACGAACATCGAATTGCCTGCGGAAAGTCCAGGTCTTTTGCCTACACCGGGAAAATTGCACCCTAATGGGAAATTAGAGTGGTCATTGCCAACCCCTTACTCGCTTGCAATCGGTCATAATATTTTGATTAACAGTATTCAAATGGTCCTCTCTTATGCTATCTTGGCCAACGGCGGCTACCGTGTTCAGCCCCATTTGGTTCGAAAAATTATAAAACAAGGCGAGGTCCTCGTGGATCAGACGCATTTGGGACTTCAGCAGCAAATTATAGATCCTTCTTTGACCAAGCAAATTGTGCGTGCGATGAAGTACGTCACAAAAGAGGGAGGAACTTCGAAACGGGCTGATATTATGGGTTATACAGAAGCAGGCAAATCAGGAAGCGCGGAAAAAGTGATCGATGGGGTCTATTCCAAAGATCATCATATCTCTTCTTTTATAGGCTTTGCTCCGGCAGATCGCCCCCGTTTTGTCCTCTTAGTCTCAATCGATGATCCTGAAAAAAAAGTGATCCCGGGTGTCGGCAAGCAGCAACTCGGCGGCGTGTGTGCAGCGCCTGTTTTTCGAGAGATTGCAACTCGTGCTTTGCAGTATTTGGGTGTGGCCCCTGATGATCCCTATGGATATCCCCCAGGAGATCCCCGCCGCGATGCCGATAAGGCCGATTGGGCATATGAGGTCCAATCATTGAAACATCTTTATCAACAGTGGAACGGTCCATGAAACTAAAACAGTTGATCAAGCAGCTTCCCGATATACAGACCAGAGGATCTAAAGAAGTAGAAATTTCTGGGCTTTCCATTGACTCAAGAAGTGTCGCTCCTGGCCATTTATTTATTGCCAAAAAGGGGCTTGTTTGCGATGGGTCTCGCTTCATTGGCCAGGCGCTCCGAGGAGGCGCCTTTGCTATTGCGACCGACCTTTATGATCCGTTTATCTCGCAGCCGCAGATTATTCATCCCGATCCGGCTTCTTTGGTCCCTCTCTTAGCCTCCCGCTTTTATCAGAAACCTTCTCAAGATCTCTTTGTCTTTGGAGCGACTGGCACGAAAGGGAAAACAACGACAACCTATTTGGCAAAGCAGCTTTTGGAGGCCCTCGGCCAAAAAACAGGTTTGATCGGGGGCGTTGAAACGATCGTAGGGGATCACCGCGTCCCATCTACTTTGACGACGCACGACGTGATCTTTAACCAAAAATGGCTAAGGGAGATGGTAGAACAAAAGTGCAAGGCAGTCTCTATAGAGGTCTCTTCGCACGGTCTTATGCAAAAAAGGGTTGATGAGATCTATTTTGATGCGGCCCTTTTTACGAATTTGAGCGTCGATCATTTGGATTATCATGAAACGATGGAAGCGTATGCTCAAGCGAAAAGGCGTCTTTTTCAACTCCTCGACCGAAGTCCAAAGAAGAAAAAAAGGGCCCTGCTCAATGGAGACAGCCCTTGGTCGTCCGTGTTGCAGCAGGGGTTACAGACTCCCTATTGGACGTTTGGTCTCGAGGCTCCCGCCGATATCAAAGCGAAAAACTGCGTTTTTGGTCTTGAAGGGACTCAGTTTACTGTAGACTTTCAAGGAGAGTCGGTTGCTTTTTCTACGAAGCTCATGGGGAAATTTAACCTTTATAACCTTTTAGGAGCGATTGCGCTGGCTCTCCATGCAGGGTTTCCTTTGAAAGATCTTCAGGGCCCTGTGGCTCAAGCGACTGGAGCCCCGGGTCGGTTACAAAGGGTAAACAGCCAAGTGTTTGTCGATCACGCTCACATGGGAGAGTCTCTTGCTCAGGCCTTAAGTACGCTTAAAGTGATGACGAAAAAAAACCTTTGGGTTGTTTTTGGTTGCGGAGGAGATAGAGATCCTGCTAGGCGCCGCCTGATGGCCGAAGCTGCTGAGTGTTATGCGGACCGAGTTGTTGTGACGACCGATAATCCCAGAAGCGAGCCGCCGGAAGAGATTTGTCGCCAAATCGTAGCCGCTTTTCGCAAGTCGGAAAAAGTGTATGTTGAATTGGATCGGCGTTCTGCCATTACTTACGCTCTTTCTCATCTGCAAGAAGGAGATCTCTTGCTCATTGCAGGTAAGGGGCATGAAAAAGTGCAAATTTTCGCGCATAAAACGGTCCCTTTCGATGATGTGGCCGTCGTTTATGATGCGCTCTCTTCCATGAGGAGCTGATGATGCTGAAAGCAGCGTTTTTCTTCATTTCTTGTTTTTGCTGGATGCATGCCGCCTACGCTGCTGGCGTAAGCTCTTTAAATTCTGCAATCATTGTGATCGATGCAGGCCACGGAGGGACCGATCGAGGCACCTGGGCCAACGCACCTTTTTGCGAAGAGAAGCGGATTTGCCTTCAAACGAGCCGGCTTGTGAAAAAATACCTCGACCAACTAGGTTACCGGGTCGTTATGACCAGAATGACGGATGTCTTCATCCCGTTATCTCGCAGAGTAGAAATCGCAGATCAGGCCCGAGCGTCTCTGTTCGTCAGCATTCACTATAATTCAGCCCCTGTCCCGTCCGCCAAAGGCATCGAAATCTTTTACTCTGAGTCGAAAGGAGAAAAGGTCAGGGCGTCGGCCTCCAAAAAATTGGCCCAGTCCATCTTGTCTAAAGTCATCCACCGTACATCAGCCCAATCCCGCGGCGTAAAGAAAAGGGACTTTCTCGTCATCAGAGAAACCTCCATGCCAGCTATCCTCATCGAAGGAGGCTTTATCTCTAACCAAGAAGAGAGAGAAAACCTCAAAGATCATGTCTATATCGACAAAATCGCCCGAGGCATCGCCGACGGCATCGATTCTTACACCCGCGGAAAAAAATAACCTTCCGTTTTCGTTAAGGGCTTCGCCCTTAAGAACCCATCAATGGGCTGGCGCCCTTTGGAATCCCTTTTTTATTTTGTGATTAGATTTGTTTTTTTTATTTAAATAAGTCGTAAGTAATTGTTTCTTTCTGTTTTAGTTTTATTTTATTTCGATATCTTGTTATTAAAATGATTTTTTTATTAGAATAAGCCTAGGGGCGGATGGGCTTACTAGGTAATTCAGGAGGAAAGAATATGTTAGAACATCAAGAGATCTCGGCCTCGAAAGCCGAAGATCAATATATTAAAGAGATGGCGATGGTTTTGGAGCACCAAAATCAGCCAACAGATGAAGTTCCTCAACAGTTTTGGGTGGATCCTCAGGCATTTTTGCCTTTGAATTCTGAAAAGTTGATAGGAGCTACGAATGTGCTGGAAAAGTTGATTGGCGATGCGAGCACATTAATTCAAGGCGAGATCAATCAGATCCAAAAATTGCACAAAAAGACGGCATTTTGGGAAGATAAAATCTCGAAAAACAAAGCTTTAGTCGAAAAAAACCGCGCGACGATTCAAAAAAACACGATAGATATCGTGTATGACAGAAAAAACCGCGATTATTGGTGGGGACGAGCTGAGCTAGTTACATTGGACTACCAGAGCGCTGAAGCAGCTGGACGGGCTGAAGATTGGGGCTGGTTGATTAAAAAATGGGGCTTGAAAAATGCAGATGGAACGGCAATCGACGTGACGAATCCTTCTGTAGAAGAGCTTTGCAACGGGGAAGCTAGTAATTTATCTGGCGAATACCGATCTGCAGGTAATCGCTATGAACAAGCCAAAAAAGAAAAAGAAGCAGAGAGCTACGGTCTAATTCGCGAAAATTCTAAATATTTAGAAGCGAACGAGACTCTGCAAGGATATATTTCAACGACTTACGTAAATGAGATTGAACCTTATCAAGAGGGTGTTCTTTTATTAAAAGAACTTACCATGAAACTGCAGGCTTTAGAGCAAAAAGGCGAACTTGCAACTTATGGTGAATTGAGAAGCTGGGCAGAGAGTTTTCTCAATGACTTCCTTAGAGTCAATCCACGTGTGCATTTATCAATTGTCACTGAGTTTCGTAAGTTGGCCTCCATCCCTCTTCCAGCAGAAAACTGCTAGGCTATCAGTTTCTTTTCCTCTTAGCGCTTTCCATCAAGGAAAGCGCTCCTTTCCATCCCGTCGATTGGCTGATCCTTAAGTCATGAGCGGTATAAATTCACTTCAGTATAAATGAAAAAAAATATATTGTGACTCGACAAAGCGTAAAGGTGATAGAGAGATGCAAAAAGGAGTTTTACGATCAATATATCAAGAGCATCATGAAAAAAGGGGGCGCTACGGCTATCTTTTTTGTCATGGAGAAAGAGCTCCTTATCTCAAAGATTGGATTGGCACGGGGAAAAAGGTCTTGGATTTAGGATGCCGAGATGGGATGCTGACACGTAGTTTCAGGGATGGAAATGAAGTAATCGGAGTGGATATCGATCAAAAGGCTTTAGAGATCGCACGAACTCAATTATCGATTGAGACAGTCTGGCTTGATTTGAATGGAGAATGGCCTTTTGCTCCAGGATCTTTCGATGTGATCGTCGCTTGCGAGATCGTGGAGCACTTATTTTTTATGCATTCGTTTTTACAAAATGTTCGCAGCGCTCTTAAGCCCGGCGGCATGTTCATCG
>DAINNB010000036.1:0-12097 GCA_036736085.1 Chlamydiales bacterium | reverse complement strand
CCCCATATAAAAACCCCCTTGTTCCAATTTCTCTCTTTCTTTTGTCTGGTCGTGTCCCTGCCCCCCCCCTAGCGGACTACATCATGCCGCCAAAGTCCATACCACCCATTCCCCCCATGCCGCCCATTCCTCCCATGCCGCCCATGCCGCCCATGCCGGGAGCGCGAGGAGCTTGAGCTTTTTTAGGTTCGGGCTTGTCGGTGATCATGACATCGATCGTGAGGAGCATGCTAGCCACGGAAGCTGCGTATTGGAGTGCGCTTTTTGTGACGAGGACGGGATCGATGACGCCATCGGCAACGAGATCAGAAAACTGATCTGTCAGGCCGTTGTAGCCCCAGGAGTTTTCTTTTTCTGCAATTTTCTCTGCGATAAGCTGACCCATTTTGCCGCAGTTATTAGCGATTGCTGTAGCTGGAGCGTAGCAGGCCTTGCGGATGATCTCTGCGCCGAGAGCCTCTTCTCCTTGGAGGTTGAGAAGAGAGAGAGCTTTGGACGCGCGGATGAGAGCGACGCCGCCGCCTGGAACAATACCTTGAGAGACCGCAGCGCGAGTGGCATGAAGGGCGTCTTCAATGCGGGCTTTTTTCTCATTGGCTTCCGTTTCTGTGACGGCGCCGACGTTAACGACAGCTACGCCGCCTGAGAGTTTTGCCAGACGCTCTTCGAGCTTTTCTTTGTCATAATCAGAAGTAGAATTTTTCAGCTCTGCTTTGACTTGAGAGATCCGCTCTTGAACGGCTTTCGGATCGCCGAGCCCGTCGATGATCGTCGTGTCGTCTTTGCCGATTTTGACTTTTTTCGCGCTGCCAAGCACATCGAGATCGACGTCGGCGAGACTATAGCCGAGATCGTCGGAAACCACTTGAGCGCCAGTTAAGACAGCGATGTCAGCCAAGAGCGCTTTGCGCCGATCGCCGAAGCCAGGAGCTTTCACTGCGCAGAGAGGAAGCCCCGCCTTGATTTTATTAATCACGAGAGTAGCTAGAGCCTCGCCATCAATGTCATCGGCAATGAGAAGAAGAGGTCTCGATCCCTTGCCCATCGTTTTTTCTAAAATAGGAACAAGCTCTTTTACATGGGAGATTTTTTTATCTGTGATCAAGATCAAAGGATTGTCGAGCTCGACGATCATTTTCTCTGCGTTGGTAATAAAGTAGGGGGACAAATACCCTTTGTCAAACTGCATGCCTTCGACGACATCCAACACCGTTTCGATCCCTTTTGCTTCGCCAATCGAAACAATCCCATCTTTGCCCACTTTCTGCATGGCCTCGCCAATAATGGTGCCGATTTCAGGATCGTTGTTCGCAGAAATTGTAGCAATTTGACGGATCTCATCCGGCGTCTTGATCGGTTTTGCCACTTGGTCTAAAGCGGTAAGGATCGCAGCGACTGCTTTATCGATGCCGCGCTTTACATTCATGGGATTGGCGCCTGCAGCGACATTTTTCAACCCTTCGGTAAAAATCGCTTCAGCTAAAACAATCGCTGTCGTTGTTCCATCGCCAGCCGCATCGGAAGCTTTAGATGAAGCCTCTTTGACAAGCTGAGCGCCCATGTTTTCATAAGGGTCTTTTAATGAGATCTCCTTAGCTACCGTAACACCGTCTTTTGTAGAAGAAGGAGAGCCGTATTCTTTCGCAATAACGACATTTCGCCCCTTAGGACCTAACGTAACGATCACAGCTTTCGCGAGCGTTTTTACACCTTTTAAAATCGATTTCAGCGCTTCTTCGCGGAATTGTAATATTTTTGACATAAGATTCCCCCCTAATTCAATACAGCCAATACATCATCTTCAGATAAAATTAAGAAGTCGCCTTCTTCCGTTTTGTACTCTGTTCCAGCGTAAGAAGAGAACAGAATTTCAGAGCCTACTTGCACTTCGACAGCGTGGAGCCTTCCCTTATCGTCCATCTTGCCAGGACCGACGGCTAGCACTTCGCCTTGGCGAGGTTTTTCTTGGGCAGCTTCAGGAAGGAGGATCCCCCCTTTCGTCGCTTTCGCTTCTTTTCTTCTGACAACAAGACGGTTGCCAAGAGGTTTTAGTTTGCTTTTAGACATACATCACTCCTAGAATTTTTTAAGACCTATCCTAAATAAACCCATCTATTTTGTCAACGGTTTTTAGCAATCGGCCAACCAAAGTGCTAACCATTTAGTAAAGCAAATATTTTTTCCTTTTTTCTAAAAACGCCGTCCTCTCAGCGCGATGAAATTCAAGCAACTTCCAAACCGCGTATTTTTCCTGGGTTAAAATATTAAGCACCTGGTCCGTTCCATTCGCTTTGCAAAATAGATCTTTTCGAGAATCAGAAAGCGCGACCCGTTTTGAAAACTCCTGAGGATATAAACTCTTGACCATACCAAGCAGCAAGTACTGAACTGAGACAGGTTTATATTTTTTCATGTCGGTCACCTGAATGAGCACGCCCTGACAGTCCACTCCTTTATACAAACCCCAAAACGGCCGAAAATAAAACGGATGGAACCGAACTCCAGCCAACTTTTGCCCATTCAGCTTTTCGGCAAACGCACTTGCATCAATCCAAGGAGCTCCCACAATCTTAAAAGGCATCGTAAATCCAACCCCGATATTGAGCAGCTGCAGCTCGCCCAAAATCCCCGTAGCAGGACAAAAAAGAGGGGTGTCCGGTTCAGGAATGTTCGGGCTCGGAGGGATCCAAACAAGCCCCGTATCCCTATACGACATCGAGCGCTCCCACCCTTTCATTTGGACCACCTTTAACTTACACCCTACCTTATACTCCTCATTAAAAAAGCGGGCCAATTCCCCAATCGTCATCCCGTGGCAATAAGGAACATTGATATATCCAATAAACGAGCGCCACTTCTCTTCCAGCATCGGCCCATCCACGATCACGCCATTGATCGGGTTCGGTCTATCTAGCACAATCACCTCGATCCCAGCTTTCGCTGCCTCTTCCATCATGTAAAACAGCGTGGTCGGATAAGTATATGCTCTCACTCCCGTACACTGAATATCATACACCAGCACGTCGAGCCCCTTTAACATCTCAGGCTTCGCCCTTCTCGTCTCCCCATGCAAACTATACACCGGGATCTTCCCCTCTAAATCATGGGATACCGACTCCCAAGCATAATGTTGTCCTTTCAACCCATGCTCAGGGGAAAACAAAGCCGAAAGCTGTCCCGTCTCTCGGAATAAATGGACGCCGGATCTCATTTCTCGGTCCACCCCCGTGTGGTTCGTGATCAGCCCCACCTTCTTCCCCTTCAATCCCTCTTGCAGCTTCTCCTCAAAAAACACCTCAAGCCCCGGCTTCACCTCGCCGCACACCGCCGCAAGCCAACAAAAACTCACCAACACCCAACGCATACACCACCACTTTTCCTCTCAGTATCTTCGCTCGCGCTATTTTTTCCGAGAGCTTCTTGAGGCTTCGCCTCAAGAAGAAAGATCGATAAAGAGATGAAAAACTTTTGTGCAAAGAATCATTTGTGTTATAGATAGCGACGACGAGTTTGAGGTCCTCTATGGCTTTATCAGGTACGCAGTCTCCTTACATGGAAGAGGCGCATGAAATTTTAGATTCAGTAAGGGGCAGGCCCCTGACGTTGTCCGAGCGGAAAAAGATGGCAATCGAGTTGGCCGCTTTGATGCTGCATGAGGCGAGTCAAATCATGACCTCGCAAGAAAAGAAAATTCAAGAACAGTTATCTAGGCTTATGCACGATCCCGTTGGCAAGGCGTTTACAACGGCGATGACGGATGAATGCTTCCGCAGTTCGAACCATAGACGGGTCGCGGACCAGATGATCTATTTGTTGGGACAATTGGGAGTGCCTCAGTACCTTGATTGGTTTAAAAGATTGGAGCTTCATGCTTTTAAGGCCGTGGGACCGGCGGTTGCACAATATTTGATTCCGTTAGCAATGAAAACTCTGAGAAAAGAAACGGAAAAAGTGATTTTGCCTGGCGAAAAATCTCTTTTGGTCAAACACATTCAAGAGAGGAAAAAACAGGGAGTCCGACTTAACTTCAACCATTTGGGAGAGGCTATTTTAAGCGAGGCCGAGGCCAAGAAGAAATTACATATCTATCTTGAAGACATGAACACGCCCGATATCGATTATGTCTCGGTCAAAATATCGACGATTTTCAGCCAGATCAATTTATTGGCATTTGACGAGAGTGTAGAAGCGATTGCTGAGCGGCTCAGACTGCTCTATCGCGCAGCCATGAAACATCCGAGCGTTATACCTGATGGAACCCAACAGCCCCGCTATGTGAACTTGGATATGGAAGAGTACAGCGATCTTTTGATGACGGTAAAAGCTTTTTGCTCTGTGCTTGACGAACCGGAATTCCATCAGCTCTCTGCAGGGATTGTGCTGCAAGCTTATCTGCCGGATTCCCATGAGATTCAAAAAGAACTCACCGAATGGGCCAAAAGACGGGTGCAAGAAGGGGGAGCCCCTATCAAGATCCGGATCGTCAAAGGTGCTAATCTGGCTATGGAACAATTTGAAGCTTCATTAAAAGGCTGGGCGCAAGCGCCGTACAACAACAAGATCGAAGTCGACGCGAATTATAAAAGAATGGTGATGTATGGATGTTTACCGGAAAACGCCAGGTGCGTCCATTTGGGTATTGCTAGCCATAATCTTTTCGACATCGCATTTGCTATGCTGCTTCGACTTGAACATCAAGTCGAGTCCTATACAGTCTTTGAAATGCTAGAAGGGATGGCCGATCATATTCGGCGCGTAGTACAAAAACTCACGGGCGACATCCTTCTTTATTGCCCGATTGCTACCGCGGCCGAATTCCAACACGCAATCGCCTATTTGATTAGACGGCTAGATGAAAATACAGGCGCCGAAAATTTCCTTCGCCACGTATTCGGTCTCAAGCCAGGAAGCGAAAGCTGGGATGGGCAAACGGCCATTTTCCAACAAAGCTGCGACGAAGCTGCCTCTGCAAGCTTAGGCCCTAGACGCACACAAAACCGATTGCTCGCTCCTCCGGCGCCAGAGCTCGATGCACCTTTTGACAATGAACCCGACACCGATTTTTCTTTACCGCACAACAGAAAATGGGGCCTTGATTTAATCGAGCATTGGAAACATCATCGGCCTCAGCCCGTTCCTCTCGTTATTCGAGGAGAAGAAGTTTATGCCAATGAAGAAGGGGAAGGTTTTGATCCCTCCCACCCTGTAAAGCCGCTTTACAAATATGCAAAAGCGACAAAAGAACACATTGAAAAAGCGATCGGGGCTGCAAAAGAATACGAACACTCTTGGAGTTCAACGAGCGTAGCTCATCGCAGCAAGCTGCTTGCTCATGCCGCACAAAAACTTCGAGAGCGAAGGGGCGAGCTCATTGGAGCGATGATGATCGATGGCGGAAAAATCGTCACAGAGGCCGATGCAGAAGTTTCCGAAGCGATCGATTTTGCCGAGTACTACCGCCGACAGATCGAAAAAGTCACTTCGATGAAAGACATCCAATGGAGACCGAAAGGCACCGTCCTTGTCACTCCTCCATGGAATTTCCCCTGCGCCATTCCGGCTGGAGGCATCTTGGCCGCTCTTGCCGCGGGCAACTGCGTTCTTTTCAAACCAGCTTCCGATACAGTCCTTGTAGGCTGGCATTTAGCTAAAGCTTTGTGGGATGCTGGCATTCCAAAAGAAGCGCTGCAGTTCGTTCCTTGTTCAGGCGGAGAAGTGGGATCGAACCTGATCACAGATCCTCGCGTCAATTGTGTGATCCTAACAGGCGGAACAGAAACCGCAAAAAAATTCCTTCAAATGCGCCCTGATCTGGACCTGGCCGCTGAAGCGGGAGGGAAAAACTCAATGATCATCACAGCTCTATCCGATCGAGATTTAGCCGTGAAAGATCTTTTGCAATCAGCTTTTGGTCATGCAGGACAAAAATGTTCCGCCGCATCGCTAGCCATTTTAGAAGCGGAAGTCTATGATGATCCCCACTTTTTAAAACATCTCAAAGAGGCGGCTGCAAGTCTTAAAGTAGGCCCAGCCTGGAATCCTACAACAAAAATCAATCCGCTCATCCACGCGCCAACAGGGGTATTGAAGCGAGGGCTCACCACTTTGGAAAAAGGAGAAGAGTGGCTGCTTGAACCAAAACAAGATCCTAAAAATCCTTGCCTTTGGTCCCCCGGGATCAAATTAGGAGTCCAGGCTGGCAGCTTTACTCATATGACAGAACTTTTCGGCCCAGTGCTCGGCCTTATGAGGGCAAACAATCTCGAACACGCCATCGAACTGGCCAATGCCGTTCCTTACGGCCTTACTTCCGGCCTTCAAAGCCTTGACGAACGGGAAAAAACATTCTGGATCGAAAACATTGAGGCAGGCAACTGCTACATCAACAGGACGATCACAGGCGCTATCGTTCGCCGTCAACCCTTCGGCGGCTGCAAGGCCAGCAGTTTTGGCAACGGTTCCAAAGCGGGCGGGCCTAATTACATTTGCGAGTTCATGCACGCTAAACAGCTAGGGCTTCCTCAAGAAAAACACCCTGTGAACGAATGGGTCAACAGCTTAACCGCATTCCTCGAAAACATCGACCTTACAGCCGAGCAGCTAGGTCTTTGGACAGCCAGCACAGCCAACTACGCCTACTGGTGGAAAAGGATGCGGCAAGATCGAGACCCGACAAAAATCGTAGGACAGGATAATCTCTTCCGCTACGTTCCCCGCAAAGGGATCGCCCTCAGGATCGATGCTCACAGCTCCGCTCTCGATGTTTTACGCGTCTGCGCAGCCGCTCTCACTTGCGGCGCCGAAATGGAGATCAGCTGGTCGCCCAAAGCCGCTCAAAATCGTCAGCTCAATTGGCTCGATCTCATCCCCGTTCTCAGCGCTGCCGAAGAAACCGAAGAGCAATTTCTTCACAAGGTCCGATCTAACCGCATCTCGCGCATCCGCGTCGTCGAACCCGCCACAAAAGCTCTTCAAAAAGCAGCAGCGGAAACAGGCGCCCACATCATCGACTCGCCCGTCCTCGCCAACGGCCGCCTTGAACTGCTCTATTACTTGCGCGAAGTAGCCATCAGCATCGACTACCACCGCTACGGCAACCTCGGCCTGCGGGAAGGGGAGCTTAGAAAAGCTATCCTCTGATGTTATGCGGGGCTCTGCCCCCACCCCGGCAGAGGACCAATCACAATAAAAAGGCTTCGTCCTTTGGGAACCTACTTTTTTTCTTCTCAGCATGAGTTTTTATTCAGAAATTGAGAAAAATCAATGATATGCGTAAAAAAACCGCTCTCGCGAACAGCTTCGGCGACCCCATTCACATGAATCAAAACAGGCCTTACAGAAAAACGCATTTTTGGATGATGTAAAGCTTCAATTTTTTTTTGAACCTCTTTAACAACAGCTAAATCAATAGGTTTTGAAGAATATTTGATTTCACAAAGATAAAGGCTATTATATTTCAATTGAAGTAAATAATCAATTTGACAGCCTAGATGAGATTTTGTTTGACGTTGAATATAAGGACCATCGTTGACGATTTGATCAGGAGATACATTTAAAATGGAATAAATCTGTTTAAAATGATTAACAATCAAATTCTCGAATTGCAATCCCATAATAGCATCCCAAGCCGGAGGGGTTTTTATTTTTCCTTTTCCTATAGCATCGGCGTAAGGTTCTATGTATCTTAGATAAAATCTAATATAATTATCTTTAAGTCGGTATAAAGAATTTTTTATTTTTTTCCCACTTTGCAAGCTCCATCCTTGATATCGGGAAATATATTGAGTCTCTTCTAAATCAGAAAGGTATTCACTAATCTGCCCCCCCTTTTCGACTTCAAGAGCTTCGCAAATTTGCGATAAATCGGCATCTCCATGAGCCAATCTCATGACAATTTTTTTATAAGTTAAAGCTTTCTTAGAAAAAAGATCCGAAAAGATCCGTTTAAATTCAGAAAAAAGCAAACCTTCTTTTCGAAAACAAAATCGATAAATCATTTCATCTGCAGGAACTTTCGGATCTATTTCTTCCAAATAACGAGGAATACCTCCAGCAACCGACAGAATTTTAAATTTTTCAAAAGAAGAAACTTTCTTTTCAAAGGGGCTCCAGAAATGATTACATTCAAAAAGAGGCAGCTCTTCTAATGTCAAATCTAAAGAAATTCTCCCTAAAAACCCAGTACTGCTTAATATATTTTTCTCTATCCATCCAGACATCGACCCACTTAAAATGCAAATGAACTGAGGATTTTTCTTAAAGTATTTATCCCAAGCTGTTTTCAATTTTCCCAAAAATGAGGGATCCTTAGAACCCATCCAGTTAATCTCATCAAGAATGAGAATGACCCTCCCTTTTTTTGTGACCTGCGCCAAATGCCAAAAAAGATCATCCCAATCATCCGCCTTCAATCCCTTTAAACCTGATTCCCTCTCTAGACAAGTCGCAAAATGAGTTCTCTGAATTTGAGCTGTAATAGTTTCCTCATCCGGAGGCAGCCCCTCAATCGAAATCGTTTTAAATGGCTTGCTAAATTCCTCAGCCAAGCGACTCTTCCCAATACGACGACGCCCCTTGATAACAATCAAGCTAGCAATTTTCACGTCTAATCTTTCTTTTAATAGAAGAAGCTCTCTCTCCCGCCCATAAAATGGTGCGCCCATCATGCCCCCGTTTTTTCCCTTATTCTACCTAAAAAGTATCACCAAATCAAAAAAAATCGATTTTAGTGATGATTTTCCAGTTAAAAGAAAGTATCACCAAAATCGTTTTTTTTGATTTGGTGATACTTTTCTGAGCTTTTTCCTTTTATGCGGGATGCTTGATTTTTAGTGCGGCTTCGGCGGCTGCTAGCGAGCGCGGGTAAAAGAATGACTTCCCTTCATTGTAAATTTCAAGGGCTAGATCTGCCCCTTCTGGACTATTCATGAGCTTGCTCAGAAATGCTCTAACGATCCTTGGCTTGCTGGCTGTAAGAACAAATGCTTTCACGGCTGGATAGCAATCTGTGTATTGGGAATGAACCGCCGCTGTAAGCCAAGCTTCTCTAATGATGAGGTTCGGGTGGTTTCTTAAATCGAACAAGGCGTCGATTTCAGCGAGCTGAGAAGCTGTCGATGTTTTGAGGTTTTGGATGAAAAAAACCCATTGCTGTGGAGTTAGAGAGGGAACCATTTCCTTAAGGCTTCGCAAATCGCCCCTTTGCAGCCAATCAGAAGAAAGTTGCTCTATCTGCGTCATTTTTTCTGATTGGACCATCGGACAATTCCCTGGAAGCCCAGGTTCGTAAAGCCATTGGTAAACTTGAAAATCCTCATCCTTAACTTCAGGAAAACGGGTGAACAAGTAACTTTCAAATTCTTCAGTAGTTACACTTTGAAACCTAAAAGCCTCGAAATATTTTTTTAAAAAGGGAAGAAGTTTTTCTTTCCCTATTTTTTTTTCAAGCATTTTCAGAAAGAAATAACCCTTATAATAGGGGACCAAGCTAAATGCATCTCTAGGGTTTCTTCCCTCTAAATGCATCCTCAAGGCTCCATCAAATCCTGCAGAGCCTGCTAGCTCATCGACCAACTTATTGTAGTAGATCTTTTCCAGCATTTCAGCGTAGTCCTTTCCGTTGAATTCTTCTGCCAAAATCAGTTCAATGTAGGTAGTTATCCCTTCATTTAACCAAAGATGCTCCCATCCTCTGGCCGTTACTTTGTTGCCGGCCCATGCGTGGGCGAGCTCATGAAAAAGATAATACATAAGAGATTTGTCTCCCGCGACGACTGCAGATGAGAAGAAGCTGACCATCGGATTTTCCACAGCTCCTGCCGGGAAATCAACTGGAAGTATCAGCATATCATAACGCCCCCAGCTATATTCCCCCAAAAGCTGCTCTGCTCTATCAAGAACTAGTTCAAGGTGACTAAATTCATCATACGCCCTGTCGATCATCTCCGGATGCGCATAAATTCCGGTTCTCTCTCCGGTTTTTCTATACTCTAAATTCCCTACACAAAAGGCTATGAGATAAGAAGGAATGGTAATTTTCGTTTCCATCCGATAAATTCCCCCCTTTACTTTTTGCTCTGGATTATTTCCCGAACTCGATACAGCCAGCCATCTAGGATCTGCAAGGAAAGCAAAAGAAAGAGTCGTCCGCACTCCGGGAGTGTCTTGGCAAGGAAGCCAGCTTCTCGTATAGGTAGGTTGCGAATGGGAATAGAGCAAAAAATTTTCAGGGTCTTTGCTGTGCCAATACAACCCTTCAGCATCTTTTGAAGTAATATAACGAACTTTTATAGAAGTTCTGTCCCCGATACGTATAGCTAACCTTTGTCCCAAGAGAGGATCTTTGTCGCCCAAAAACCACTCCAGCGCATTTCCCGGTTCATCCAAAACCTCCAAAATCGTCAGGTCTTTGCTGTCTAAATAAAGCCACTCTGTTCCTGTCTGATTCACAACATCCAAATGAACAGCCCCTTGCATCTGCTCTTGAGAAACATCAAAATCTGCAATGATCCTCATATGCGTGACCCTTACTTGCTCAGGGTTCGAAAATGAATGAGGGTCAAAAAAAACAAAGGGCGATCTTTCAACGTGTTGCGTGCGAAGCAGTTCGTTCTTTCTTAAAGAGTCCATAGCAATTAAGCAGGCGTCCATCCCCCCGGAAGAGCGAGGCGAATCAGAAATAGAAAGAGGCAAAGCCTCCTCTTTCATCAACTCTTCAATAACATCTGAACAATTGCAAGGCGAACTCGAATTTGGTAAATCGACACGGTTCATAAATTTCTCCTAAATTAAAAAGCCGAACATTCTATACGAAAAATTTTTATTCCATCAACATCCCTCTCCCCACCCACCTTGACAACCAAAAACACAAAGCTTCGCCTTGCCTCTTACATTGACGAATTCTCAAAAAACCAGCTATCATGGCCGCTCTATGGTCACACTAAATCCAAATCAACAAATGGCAGTCGAACATGTAGAGGGACCTCTGCTTGTGCTCGCTGGCGCCGGTTCAGGGAAAACCCGGGTGGTAACACACCGGATTGCCCATTTGCTGGAATTAGGAGTTTTACCCTCCGACATTTTAGCGGTCACATTTACGAATAAAGCAGCCGAAGAAATGAAATCGAGAATCCGCGTATTGAAAAATGCGCAGGTCCTGGCTTGCACTTTTCACAGTTTGGGAGCAAGAATTCTAAGGGAATCGATCCACTTACTGGGCTATAAGAACGATTTTACGATTTACGATCAGGAAGATAGCGAAAAACTATTAAAAGCCTGTATGCAGCAATTGTCCCTTGGAGATGACAAAGGGACGCTAAGAACGTTAAAAGGACAAATTTCAGCGGCTAAGAACGACTTGGCAACCGAAAGTGAAGCAGAAGAGAAGAATGGAAGCGCTTTTAGCCGGATTTTTTCATTGTATCAAGCGAAACTTAAAGAATGCAACGCCTTGGACTTTGACGATCTTTTGTATCTGCCGGTAAAACTTTTAAAAGAACAAGAAAACGCTCGGACAATGTACCAAAATCGATGGACGTTCGTCCTCATCGACGAATACCAAGATACGAATGCGGCCCAATATACGCTAGCTAGAATGCTCGTTGAAAAGCATCAAAATTTGTTTGCTGTAGGAGATCCGGACCAATCGATCTATTCTTGGCGAGGAGCGAAATACCAAAATATTTTAAATTTCGAAAAAGATTTTCCCGGAGCCAAAGTAGTAGCCCTGGAAGAAAATTACCGAAGCACGAATCGGATTTTGGAAACCGCTAACGCGTTGATTGCGCACAACACAGACCGCTACGAAAAAAAGCTATGGAGCCATTTGGGCGAAGGGGCCAAAGTAGGCGTCTTCATGGCGCAAAGCGAACGGCAAGAGGCGCAATTTGTCGTTGATCAAATGCTTGAACGAGTGGCGCAAAACCACCTCTCTTTAAATGAC
Organism: Chlamydiales bacterium; assembly: GCA_036736085.1. Classification (GTDB taxonomy): domain Bacteria; phylum Chlamydiota; class Chlamydiia; order Chlamydiales; family SM23-39; genus SZAS-17. The sequence continues at coordinate 156 of DAINNB010000036.1, read as the reverse complement.
ATCGCCATTTTTTATCGAACGAACGCCCAGTCCCGTATTTTTGAAGACGCGCTGCTGGCCAAGAAAATTTCTTATGTCATCATCGGTGGATTATCCTTTTATCAAAGCCGGGAAATCAAAGACTTTTTAGCCTTTTTGCGAATGGTGGTTTCCGAT
>DAINNB010000035.1:0-12143 GCA_036736085.1 Chlamydiales bacterium | reverse complement strand
TCTCTCGCTTCGACCAGAAAGAACGAACCTTACAGACCATATCGAAGCGCTTCAATGGAACGGTATTTAACTTCCCGTAGAACGGTAATGCCGAACGCCAAAATGCCAAAATTGACACGCCAAAAAGAGAAAGATAAATCCCGCTAGAGGAAAAAGAGCGCCGAGCCAAAGGGGAATGGACCCGCGCTGTAAAAGAGAAGCCACGGGATAATAACCGACGCACGCGATTGGGATAATAAGAGTAAAAATCAAGCGGAAGACTTTGTCATAGATCGAGATTGGATACTGCCCTGTCTGAAGGCCGCCGTAGGTCGCCACATTCATGAGCTCAAGCGCTTCAATGATCCAAAACGAAGCGGTCGCCTGGATGACAAAGAGTCCATAAAACAAACAGGCAGCCCCTAATACTGAAAAAAGGATTAACAGCAAAGATAGAGGAGCCAAAGAAAGCTGGCTAAAGCTCCAACTCAACACAATAAGACCCTGCAAAAACCTGCCGATGCGCATGGCTTGCACTTCCCGAAGGGCGACTTGATAAAGGGAACTTAAAGGGCGAAGTAAAAGACGGTCAAAATCCCCGTATTTAATGATTTGGGAAAATGTATCAAATCCCCTCGAAAAAGCTTCCGCCAAAGCAAATCCGACATTCATGATGCCGTAGATCAATCCTACTTCAGGAAATGTCCAACCTTGAACGAACTTAAATCGATCGAATAAAATCCAAATGCCTAAAATATCGACGAACGTCCCTAAAAAATGACTCAAACTCAGCATCAAAAATGAGGCCTTATACTGCATTTGCGATCGAACGGAAACGGAGATTAATTTTAAAAACAACATTTATCCTCCCTGGATCACTAAATTCTTCATCGCTCGGCTCATCAGCCATCTTCCAAGAAGAATAAACAAAAGGGCCCAAGAGAGCTGAAATCCCAAATAAAAACCCGCTTCGGAAACAGGAATAACGCCGGTATAAAAACGGCACGGGATATCCATCACGCCGCGGAAAGGCTGCAAACTTAAAAAAGACTGCATCCATGAAGGGAAAAGGGGCAAAGGAACGAGCGTGCCGGAAAAAAGAAGGGTAAAATGAGGGAGCAAACGCTGCACGCCCTCTCCGGAAATCGTCCAAAAAAGAGAAATGAGAACAAGGGTCGTCATCGAAGAAGAGAGAAGTAAAGCAAGTGCCACAGACAAGCCAAACATCGCGCCCGCTTCCCAAGAAACAGGGGCCGAAAGGCCAAAAAACAGTCCTCCGATAACAAAAATAGGAACGCAGCGGATCGCCATAGGAATCGAGCGGAGCGCAAATGATCTCGCAAACCAAAGCCCATACAGATGAAGCGGTCGGATCAGCTCATAGGCGACATTCCCATTTTTTACCTGCGCCTCGATCTCTTTATCGATCGACCAAGGGATCACCGGCAAAAGGGCTTGTCCAAGCCAAACAAATGTGACGGCCTGTTGCAAAGAGATCGGCTCTGCAAACGAGGCTCCGGCATAAAAAGCGCGAAGGATCATCGCATTTAAAAGGGCCCAAAAAAGCTGCGTGCAAATCCCGGCAAAACTCGCCGCGCGATATTGCAAAAGCGTTTTCATCCGGATGATCAAAATGGCAAAATAGCCGTTCATAAATTTTTATAGTATTTGGCGATCAGCTCTTCGATCGGCGGGTTTTCCACAAAAAGGTCCGAGATCTCATACGACGCGCTCACGCGGGCAATGAGCTCTTGCACGGGCGTTTCTTTCGGATTAAAGCTCAGCCAAACGCGATGCCCTTCCTGCCGGATCACTTTGGCGTGAGAGTCTTCCAAAACCAGCCCCTCTTGCACGAGATCGACGATCAAACGCCGCTCCGGCAAGATTTTTTTTCTTAAATGGGCCAAAGACCCGTCGAAATAGACCTTTCCTTCATTCAAGATAAGGACCCTTTTGCAAAGGGCCTCAATATCGTCCATGTCGTGGGTCGTCAGTAAAATCGTCACCCGATGTTCCTGGTTCAGCCTGCGGATAAAATCCCTGACAGCGAGCTTGCTCACAGCGTCCAAACCGATCGTCGGCTCATCGAGAAAAAGTATTTTGGGAGAATGAAGGAGCGAAGCGGCCAAATCGCAGCGCATCCGCTGGCCCAAACTGAGCAGCCTGACCGGGACCGTCAACAAGTTCGACAAGTCCAATGCATCGGTCAGCTCAGCCAATTTTTTGCGATACAGTTCGTCTGGGACCTTATAAATCGCCTTCAACAGCTCAAACGATTCAATGACCTGAAGGTCCCACCAAAGCTGCGTCCTTTGACCGAAAACAACGCCGATCTGTCGGACAATTTCAATGCGGTGCTTCCAAGGGGTTTTCCCCAAGACAGAGACCTCTCCCCCATCCGGCACAAGGATCCCGGATAAAATTTTTACCGTCGTACTTTTACCCGCTCCATTAGGACCGATGTATCCGACCAAATCCCCCTCTTTCAAAGAAAAAGAGACATTGTCCAAAGCAATCCGGCTCCCTTGCTTTCTAGAGACAAGAGCCTTGCAGCCAGCCCAAAAGCCTTTAGTAGCTTTTGATCTGCGATAAGATTTACTAAGTGATTCAACAGATAAAATAGACATAGTGAAAAACACTATTCCATACTATCTTCTTTTTTTTCAAGTTGTATCGAAAAAAGCCCTCATAGTATGTCATAAATATGAACATGAAAGATCCATATCAACACAAATGGCTAGCTCTTTTTGGCATTTCTTTATTAGCATTTACAGCTTTTCTCGATGCAACAATTGTCAATACAGCTCTTCCTTTTATTCAATCTGCCTTGCAAGCCGATATCTTCCAGCTGCAATGGGTGGCAAATATTTTTATTATTATTTTGAGTATGACAATGATTGCGATCGGCAAATTAGCTGATCTTTGGGGAAGAAAAAAAATATTTTACCTTGAAGTTTTAGCCTTTAGCATCGCAGCGTTGGGAGCAGGGTTTAGCATTAATGTGCACATGCTGATCGGTTTTCGCAGTTTGCAAGCTTTAGGCGCCTCTACCATCCTCATCGCTTCAGCTGCCCTTTTATCCGACGTCTTTCCTGAAAAAGAGAGGATCCGAGCGATCAGTATTTATGGCGGCATTACAGGATTTGGCCTCATGATCGGCCCTTTTTTGGGAGGAGTCCTCATTGCCCTCTTCGATTGGAGATGGGTTTTTTGGATCAACCTTCCTCTTATTGCAGTCGGCCTAGCCGCTTGCTGTTTAAGCTTAAAAAAACACGACCATGAAAAGCCTAATATCAAGATCGACAGTTCGGTCTGCTGCTTTTAATTTTTGGTCTTGGCGCATTAATGTATGGGATTGTGGGAGGAGCTCAAGCAAACTGGACCTCTCTTTTAGCTTGGATACTTCTTGCTCTCGGGATCGCTTCTCTCATTCTCTTAGTCATCGTCGACGAAAAACAAAAACATCCTCTGCTTGATTTCCTCATTTTCAAACAAAACATTTTAGTTTTAGCCGCTCTAAGCTGCGCACTAGCAGGCGTTGCCTCAACCGTATTTATGTTTTTCGATCCTTTATATCTTCGCATCTTAAGAGAGCTTCCCCCCTTCTGGATAGGTCTACTCATTGCCATCATTCCCGCAGCCCAAGCGCTCATCTCCTTTACCTTTACTCGGGCGGTCAAATATTTTGGCGTAGCCAATCTTCTCTTTTTCTCAATCCTTGCAGCTTGCCTTGCTATCTCGCTGCATCGATTCATCAATGCCGAAACTCCTCTCGCCTTTTTAGCCATTCCTTTCTTTCTCCTCGGGATCAATTGGGGTCTCAGCAATTCAGCCATGATCACAGCCGTTAACGAAGCAGTCTCATCTAAAAAAATCGGAGAGGCGTTGGGAACCATCGCAACCATCTGGAACATCGTAGGCTCTCTTCTTTTAGCGAGCTCAACTGCTGTCTTCCACGCTTTTCAAACAGGTGACTCCTTTCTCCTTCCTTTTCATCGCATGATCGATTTTAATGTCCTCTTCGCCCTCCTCATTCTTTGCGCTGCCATCTGGATTCGAGTCAAAATCCAAAAAGGCGCAAGATAAAAATTTCCATTCCAATTTATCTACTCTTAAAAATGACCTCAATCTATACTCATTCCCCATCAAACAAGGAGCCTTTACCATGTCTTCAACCATGCCTAATTTTCTTAGAATCCCTTCCGCTGGCGGCGCATTTTCATATGATCAAAATGGTGAGCGCTATAGTGGACAGAGAACAAAATTAGTTGGCAATTTTCAAGTAACAACAGCCTCTGCTCCCTCAGTTCCTCAAAAACAGGATGCAAATTCTTATAGAATGGTTCGAGACATTTACATTAATTCAACAACGAATTACTTGCCTTATGCCGATCTCATTGAATGCGATAAATGGATTTGGCAGCACTTTTTTAGTCTTACAGAATATGGCGAAGAAACAGAACTGCGAAGCACTCCCTTTACAAAAGGAACCATGCAAAATGTGGCCATCCAAGGCGTTAAAAAAACCATTGAATTTAGATTCAGAAACGTCGTTAAACAGGCAGAAGCTGAAATGCTCTCACGCTTCCTCAATCTCGATATTCCTACTAGCGAACAAGTACAATCTTATGTGAATGAAGCGATTGAACTTTCTTTGCTAATTCCGCTGCCTGAGCATGCATCAACAGGCTACGCTCCCAAAAATACGATGGGCTTAGTTGCGTTTTACTGGCTTCGAAACGAAAAACAGCCGCTAGAGATCACTACGGAAAATCAAGTATATTCCCTTCAACCCGCCAAAGACAAAGATCTCTTGGTGACTTATCCATGCCATCCTAACGCTCAAGATGAAAAAGTGATCGCTGCTGCAGCTTTATTAAAAAAACAATTCGAAACAACCTTGAAACGAACATTCGAAGCAGAGCACATTCCTCATCACCCCATAAGAATTCAAGAACCTAACACGATCACAAGCAACCTTCCGCCTCCTTTATTTCGATAAAACATCGTCAAAAATAAATTTTATATCTGCATAGGGAAAGGGCCTATGCAGATCGAGAATTCGAGCTTCTTATCATGCTACTTTGAAAATCAAATTGGCTCAATTTTCTAAGTCACTCACCGTAAGGGACATAATTGTTTCACGATGAGTCAATATGAAACAATTGAGTCAATTAACTTCGGGAATTGACTCAATTGTTTCATTATTGTATCATTGAGTCAATCCGTGAAGAGGCAAAATGAAGTACCCAGAGGCAGAATCCTCAACCTTGGAGCTAAAAAGAGAGCTCCCTAAAAATGATCAGATCGTAAAGACAATCATTGGCTTTTCGAATCAAAGCGGAGGGAGATTAGTCATAGGAGTAGCGGATGACGGAACTGTCGTCGGTATTCCAGACACAGAGGCCGCTTCCGCTATCGAATATCTCAATCAATCCATTTATACAGCCTCGACTCCCCCTATTTTGCCAAATGTCTACACACAGACAATCGATGGAAAAACTCTTCTTATTATTGAAGTCTCTTCCGGTTCAAATAAACCTTATTTCCGAAAGCAAGAAGGGTTGGAGAAAGGAACCTATATTAGACTAGGGAGATCTACTCTCAGAGCGACAATTGAGTTGATCGAGGAATTGAAATGGCAAACCCACGGAAAATCTTTTGATTGCATGCCCGTCTATCAAACCAATGAAAATGATTTAGATTACAAAAAAATTAAAGATTTTCTTGAAAAAAGAGAAGATAGAGATTCCAAGAAAGTCTCTAAAGACACACTCATATCTTATTATTTAATTGCTTCTGAACATACGCACACTTATGCAACAACCGCCGGCATCCTTTTATTTGGAAAACGACCTCAGTATTTTTTTAGCGAAGCCATGATCATTTGTTCCCATTTTAAAGGCACTGAAGGACGGGAAGCCATCGCTTCAGTCGATTGCAATGGAACCTTATTTGAACAGTTTGAAACAGCATACGAGTTTATATTAAGCCGACTATCAAAATCCTTTGTCATCAAAGGTCCAAAACGAGAAGAAAAACTAGAAATTCCGGCTGAAGCGATTCGAGAAGCTCTCTTGAATTTACTTGTGCATAGAAATTATCACTATAACAGCCCAAGTAAAATAGCGATTTATCGAGACCGCATTGAATTTTTTAGTCCAGGAATTTTCTCCAATCCAACAATCATCAATCATCTGCAATCAGGCTTCAGCTACATTAGAAATATCGCTATTTGCAAGGTCTTTCGCGAGGCAGATTACATTGAGAAAATTGGGTCCGGATTTATCACCATCTTCAAAAGATATAAAGAATGGGGGCTAAAACCTCCTCTCGTGATTGAAGGAGAGGGTTTTGTCAAATGCATTCTCCCTCGAGTGCAGCAAAAAGCCGAAGAGATAGATGACCTAGATTCCATTATGGACCTATTTGAGACAACAAGCGAAATCTACATTTCAGATGTGATGAGCAGGCTGCATTTGAGCCGCCCCACGGCAGGCCGAAAACTCACGGCTCTTGTAAAAAAGGGGCTCATTCAAAAAAAGGGAAAAGGACGAGGCTCAGGATATATCCGTTCCTCTTCTATTTAGATAAAAAAAATGAGCTTTTCTAACCATCTCTCAACAAGAAAAGCTCATGGATCGAAAAACCCTCTGAACTTAAGTAACCTTTCTCCAATCGCCCGCCTCAATGACCTTGTCTAGCCAGTCAGTCCATACTGGAGAAAATTCATGATTCTCTCTTAAAATAGCGTAAACTTCTCTTATTTCATCTATATGCTCGAAAATAATGCTCCATCCAGAGCAGGCTTCCACATCTATCCCTAGAGCCCTAAAATAAGAATAAATTACTCTGCTGTCCTTTGTTTCCCATGCTAGCTTGAGTTGAAGAGAACCATCGAAATTTCCCTTGAAGTCGATATATGTAAACCATTCTTGGGAATCATCTGTAACAAACACCAACGACCTCGCAAAATCCATATGACCGCCAGGATACCACCTATCTGCAACATTCTGAGCATTAAAACCAAACCTTTGCTTCTCGCCTGGGTAAGGAACTTTATTTAACCGAGGACGCTCAAGCGGGTCTTTCGCCCGAATCTCCGAAGAGATCTTCTCAACGTTCAATGAGAGAAAAGTTTCAGTAGCCTGTCTCGCCCAATAATCAACATGGTAAACGTTAGCAGGACCATTGCAAACAGGACATGCTTTTAATTGTTTGACTGCGGCTTCATTGACTTTGTGCATGCAAGGATCTAAGCTCACAGCTTCTGTTAAAGGCGTATTACTAGCAAGACAATACCAAAAATCGACATCAGCTGCTTTTTCAAATTTTTCTCTCCCAGATGAAGCCACATTGTTGTTATCAAGACCTAAAGACATACTTATACTCCTGGTTTTTAAAAGGATGGGGAATCCTAAAAGATAAGTCTATTTTGGATCAAGAGCGAAAATTGCAGGAGGGAAAAACCTCTAAAAAAATTTAGATTATTTTGGTATATAAGTAGTATGCACGAATTAAATCCCAAACTGAGAAGTAAAAGCATAAGAGACGAGCAAAGTTCCCAATAAATAAATCAAAATAAACAAACCGCAGAAAAGAAAACCTATACCTAAGGTCAAATCCTTATACACACGATTTTCAGACCATTTATTCAAAATGGATACACCTCTTGGAATAAAATACAGGAGAGAAAAAAAATAACTGACTGAAAAAATACATATCTTAGAAAAGTATAAATAATTTCCCCATTCCATAGTTACCCTTTCAAGGAACCTGTTTAGAATAGTTTAAAGGGATAAAACATCCTTTTTCGTTAGAGAAAAGAATACTTAATCTTACTAAATCATGACGATTCAATCTTAAAAAAACTCCCTCTCGAGTAGTCAACACTCGCTTTGCAGTCAAATAAATATTCCCTTCAGAAATATCCTCAACACAATAACTCTTGTTTTGCATAATCAAATCAATAAGTTCAGAATCACTAGACATTTCAAGAGACTCTCCGAAAGAAAAACTTGTTGCAAAACAAGGAGATAAGACAACAAAAAAACCAAGAATCCATTTAAATGGCATAACTACTCTCACCATTTTCCTTTGGGAAAATTTTTCTCAAAAGCAGCTTGAATATCATTCAGTTCTTTTAACCTTTGGTCCCTTTCTTGACGATCTTTAATCATACAGCTCACAGAATTGTACATCATTTTACAACCACCTATAACAAGAGGAAATCCTGCTCTTCCAAGCAAAGGAGGATTTATCGCTATACATAATGTACCACTGACAACTTCTCCAACCCCATACAAAAAATCTCTCACCATTTTCTCTTGATTGGGATCTAAACGTCCCAATTGAGTCCCCCTTAAATAACTTGATTCTGATCGATATTCATCAACACAACCAGAAGGGAATGCTGCAACTCCGGAACTATAACCAAACTTTCGATACCACCTAAATAAAGCTTCAAAAGGAATCAATTTTTCTGGGGTCTCACCATTTTGCAAAGCATATTGATAAGCATCTCGAAATGCATAGAAAGCCATGGTAGATCTACCAAGAGACTGAAGTTGAAAAGCTGCACATATTTGTTCTGCATATTTTTTTCTAACTTCTTCAGAAGGCTCAGCCCTAAGTAAAACTGGGATGATGAAAACAAATATAACAATCAAGTATCGCATGTTATCTCAAAAAAATTTTCGCATAAGATATGATAGAAGCGCCTAACAAATATGCTGAAAGAAAAATACCGGTCCCTAAAAAGCAGATTCCCCATCTCAGATAAGAATAAGAGGCTCCGTTATTCCACTTACTCAACATAGAGATTCCCTTTGGAATAAAATAGAGTATAGCCACTCCAAAACCTATAACAAAAGGATCGATCCATTCCATAACTTCACTCATAAGCAGTCATCAAAAAAAACTGAGACTCTGCAAGTAAAGAAAAATCTATCAAATCATAAGATTTATTCAAAATATTTTAGCTTTCCATGATGGAAGGCCTCAGTTTTTAGAAATTATACCACTTAGCGTTCAGAAATGAATCCCACGACTCGAAGAGGCGCTTCCGTCGCCCCATCTGCTCGAAGCGGCAGAGCAATCACATAGCTGCCGACAGGAGGCAAAAGAAAAGCATTCGCAATATTTTCGATGATATATTTGCCGGCCCCCAACATCATTTCATGAACAGGATAAGTTTGATCCAAGCAGTCGGGAGAAAGAGTGTCTATAGCGATCCCTGCAACATCTCTTTCGAGCAGACGCTTAGCCGCAAGGGCAGAGCAAGCAGGAAAATGCATTTGCCCTTTTGCGTCAACGTTGCGATACGCATCAGAATCGAGCCAAAAACGGCCCCAACCTGTATGCATGATCACTAAAGAGCCCGCTGGAATCGTTCCATAGCGCTCTTCAAATTGCTCAACATCTTCCACAGAAACTTCCCCATCTGCGTCGATATTGGCAGACACATCGATCATACAGGCAGGGACAATGAGCTTTTCTAAAGGGATGTCGGCGATTGAGGCCGCACCTTCAAAACGATGTGTTGGAGCGTCCATGTGAGTCCCCACGCCAGCATGCAGTTTCATTTGCTGGACGCGGAACATCCGATCATAATCTTTTTTCACCTCTAGACAAAAACCGCACGATCCATTCCAGGTGGGAACATGTGGAGAGAGAAGATGAGTGAGTTCAATAAATCGAAAGGAGCGAAACATGGCAAAAACTCTTATTTTTTTATTAACCGATCGTACATCGCCTGCATAGAAGGTAAAGTGGGGCTGAATGATTGAATGATGAGGTCCGCTTGAGGAAAAAGAGAAGAGTCCAAAGGATCTCTCACTACCAACACAATGGAAGGCTTGTCCATCTCCAGCAAAGACGTTGTCAGTTCGATAGCAGAGGGGCTTTTCCACGCATTGTAAGAGCAGATCAAAACGACGTCTGCAAATTCTGCCTCCTTTTTTGCCGCCTCTATCTCAGCATCGGAAGGATTTAAGCCTTTGAAAAAATAGACATCCGTTGATTTTCCTATGTCAAGAAAAGAAGATTTCGATAACACGTCTTGCAAAAGGCTCGGCGCAATCACGCATACTTTCTTTTCTCGAAGCTGGGAAATGCGGCCCCCATTTTTCTCGATGACCTCGAGAGAAGAAGAAGCGATCTTTTCTGCGAGCGCCAAATACTTTTTAGTACGCACCGTTTTGGAAAGATCTTCGAAAGGAGCCTCCTTAATGGAGCTCTTTTTTAAAGCAAGTATCCTTTTGACGGCTTGATCTAACCTCTCCTCTGAAAGACGCCCCTCTTTGATGGCTTTGACAATAGAGCTGTGAACGCGCTCAATATCATCTGCCGTTAGCTCGACATTTTGTAAATCTTCAGTAAGCAGCCTCCCTCCTAAGATCAAGAGATCGCAGCCTGCCTCTAAAGCCTTGATTGCGGCCTCATCGACGGAAGAGCATTTCGTCAAAACGCCTTTCATGACCAGAGAATCCGACACGATCACTCCTTGAAAACCGATCGTCTCTCTCAAATAATTTAGCGTTTTTTGAGAAAGGGTGGAGCAATGCTGAGGATCTAAAGCAGGAACTAAAAGATGGGCCGTCATGATCGCCTCTGCCTCCAAGGCCAATGCTGCAAAAGGGAAAAGCTCTACTTTTTCTAATTCTTTTTGAGACTTATAGACCACTGGAAGATCTTCATGCGAATCGACTCCTACGTCTCCATGTCCTGGGAAATGTTTTAATGTGGCGATCACCTGAGCTTGTTTATAGCCATCTAGTGCTTTTTTTCCAAAGGCCGCGACGGTCTCTGCATCCCCTCCAAAAGAGCGGACGCCAATGACAGGGTTTCTTGGATTGCAGTTCACATCGACGACGGGGGCTAGGTTCATGTTGACCCCGACAGCGCGGAGCTCTTCTCCCATCGCGAAAGCAGCCTTTTCCGCAAGGTCCGCATCCCCCGTCGCCGCCAGCGCGCGGTTGCCCGGGAAAATAGAGAATCCCTCTTGCAAGCGGGCCACGATCCCGCCCTCTTGGTCTGCAGCGATCAAAAGAGGCAAACCGCTCCGATTTTTCCGGGCGAGCTCTTGAAGCCCCGTGCTCAGCTTTTTTACCTGCAAAGGAGGAGTGAGCCCATTGGCCCAATTGTAATAAATAATGCCCCCGACCTTAACCCCTTGCACCAGTCGTTTTGCCTCTTCACTTGTCTCATCTCCGAGGACATGGACCATCAAGACCTGGCCTACTTTTTCTTCTAAAGACATCTCATCAAAAAGATCTGTTCCAAAGCAAGAAAAGGCCGCTAAACAAAACAAAATGAAAAAATTCCGGCCCATCAATAGTCCCTCAAAGAATTGCCAGAACTATCGTAAATCACTTTTTCAATTTTTTCTACTTAGACCCTTCTAGCGTTACTTTTTTCATGAGAGACTGTACAGAGGGAAAAAGCGGTGAAGGAATAGAATGCGGCGCAAACCATTGCCAGCCTTCGCATTTATCCGGCTCCAATAGCTGCACGTCTCCTTCTACTTCATCAACAAAGACAAACAGGGTGACATAGTGCTTCGTCTGTTCCATCACGTCATTGACCCAGGGGCCTAAACGCCAGGAAAGGGCTTTTAACCCAGTCTCTTCCAAAAGCTCGCGGCATGCGCACTCTTCGACGGTTTCTCCAAATTCCAAATGACCTCCAGGAGTGGCCCAAGCGCCTTCTACGTGCGAGCCCTTTCTTTTGCCGAGCAAAATTTTCCCCTCGCGAAAGACGATCACTCCGACGCCCACTTTGGGCCTTAATGCCTCATTTCCCATACTTCCCCTCTTAAAAAAACTAGACGCGCAAAACTAAAATTTTATACTCTTTTTTTCTACATAGCTCTTCAAGGTTCTCTTATGCAACAAATTAAAATCCTCTTTTTTCTTCTTATCGCAGCATCATTTTCTTACGCATCCGATCCGCTGGCCCCTTGTTATCAACTGCTCGTTGTGACAACAAACAGCTGGGAGGGAGTAGAGGGTGAACTTCAATGCTACGAAAAACGCTATGAAGATTCTGCTTGGCAGCCAGTAGGAGAGCCCAAACCAGTGGTCGTAGGAAGCGCCGGACTTGCCGGGGTAAGCGGGCTTCATCCAAAAATGGATAAGAGCTGCCCCGTGAAAATCGAAGGGGAC
>DAINNB010000034.1:0-12656 GCA_036736085.1 Chlamydiales bacterium | reverse complement strand
GGCTGATCAAGACTGAACTGGGAAATAAGCTGTGTAGCTTTTGTGCAAAAGTGGTCTTTCCGCATCCGGTTCCTCCGGCAATCGCCACTAAAATAGGGGAAGCTGCGAAAAGGGATGTGGATAGGCAGCAAATAAAAAGGTACAGCACTCTCATAGGTTCTCCGGAATAATTAAGAAAAGATTGTAGCAAAAAATATGATTTAGTACCTTCAGCGCTTTCTTTTGATCGATTTTAGGTGAAATGATGAGATACAGGTTCTTTTTTTTGACCTCTCTTGCGGTAGAGCTGTTCTTTCCGATGCATTACATGAGGGCTGAATGCATGGAAGAAAGCAGCTATCGTCAGTATATTGAAGATACGGCAGAGCTTGTGAAGCTTTTTTATGAGCTTAATCACAAGCATCAAACGCTCGATTTAGTTCTGCAGAAAATGGAGGAAAACCTCTCTTTGCAAAGAAATCGGATGGATATTTGGGAAGCTGTTGATCTTTTCGATCAGCTTGTCGACGAGAGCGATCCAGATCTGGATTTGCCGCAGCGTTATCATCTTTTTCAAACAGCCGAAATGCTCCGCCAGGATGGCCATCCCAGATGGCTGATTTTGACTGGCTTTATTCACGATCTAGGAAAAATTTTAGCCCTTTATGGCGAGCCGCAGTGGGCCGTTGTGGGGGATACGTTTCCTCTCGGCTGCGCATTTGCTCAGCAGATCGTTTTTTCTGAATATTTCGAGCAAAATCCAGATCTGCAGGTTCCTTTGTATCAAACGCGGGATGGAATCTATTCGCCAGGCTGCGGACTCGATCATCTTCATATGTCTTGGGGACATGATGAGTATCTTTATCATGTCGTGAAAGATTTTTTGCCGATCGAGGCGCTCTATATTATCCGCTATCACTCTTTTTATTCGGCCCATAGAGAAGGTGCTTATGAACATTTTATGAATGAGCAAGACAAAAAGATGCTCCCTTGGCTTCAATTATTTAGCCGCTACGATCTTTATTCAAAGTGTCCGGAAAAACTCGATCTCGACGCGCTTTTGCCTTACTATCAAGAGTTGGTAGATGAGTTTTTCCCATCTGCGCTTTCTTGGTGAAAAGTGAGAAGTTTGCTCAGATACTGCTGCACGGTGGCGATGTAGGTGCCGTGGCTCCAGGTAAGGGGAGAGACGGAAAGGGGCTCTAGGCTTTCTGGGTGGATTTGCTCTGCTAGTACGCCGCTTGGGAGCGCGCGGTCTGCTGTCCATTCGAGGATCGAAAGGGCTTTGCCCAAATCCTCTTTTTTCTTTGCAGAGGCAATAAAATATTGGGCCATCCAAAGAGTGGTCACAAACCAAGGGTTGCTTGATTCTTGTCCCTCGTCTCGATAGTAGCCGTCATTTTCATAGCGGGCGATCCCTTCCCCGCTGCTTTTGACTTTGAGATTTTTTAAGACCTGCTCCATTGTGCTTTGCACAAACGGATGGTCTGCTTCATAGGCTCCAAACGCAAAAGCGCCGTATAGGCTAGCATCGATCGTTGCATCGATCTCGATAGAGCCGTCTCGATGAAGATAGATCATGCGGGCGAACCTTTTCTCTTTTTTTAAATAGAGATGTAGGTCCATGGCTTTTCGAATCTCTTGGGCCCCTTGGTGATATTCATCGGCGAGGCTGGTTTCCCCAAATGCTTTGGCGAAATGGGAAGCTGCGATCAACCCTCCATAGACTGTAGATACAGTAAAAGTAAGAATGCCTTGTCTCTCTTCCCAAAGATCAAAACTTGGCAGGGGCAAGCCGGTTTTAAAATCTCGGTAGTTCATCATGAAATCGGCAGCTTGCTTGATGAGAGGTTCATAGAGTGGCTGGATGAGATCGAGGTCTTTATAGATTTGATAATGGTTCCAAAGCGCCCAGATGACAAGGGCCGTCTCATCTTCTTGGATAGGCAGCTGCGGTTTGCCTCCTTTAAGCCAAGGATGCCAAGAGCTGCCCAGTGCGCCAGATGGCGTGTATTTATGGAGGAAATAGCCCCCTTTTTCGATGATTTTACCGCAAAAGTGATAGAAGCTCGAAGCGTCGTATCCTGCCAAGTCCAAAGCATAAGCGACGAGAGAACCGTCCCGAGGCCACATGTAGCTATAGGTATCACGATTGAACTGCACAGCGTCGGAGTCGTTGCCTGCAATGATGCTGCCGCATTGGTTTATTTGCGTCCGGCAGATGAGAAGGCTTTTTTTATAAAGAGTAACGACCTTGGAAGGAAGAAGGTCTTCTCTTAGGCGGTTTTTATGGACCCATAGCTCCCAATAATCTTTTGTTCTTCGAAAAAGCTCTTCGGGCGTTTTTTTCTTGACGAGCTCATTGAGCTTGTCGACCTCTTCCCAATTTTTTCCTATGGCAATCCAATAAAAACAGATCTCTTTCCCAAGAGGCGGCAATGTCAGGGCAATGGCAATGATTGAATCGACGCTTCCTTGCGCGATGGGATTGCCGCTCAAAATGCCGTCTTCAGCGTCTCTCCAAGTTCCAATCCCAACATTTTTGTCTTTACTTCCCGTTGCAAAAAAATCGAGGCCGAACTTGTTATTAGCTAGAGTGTTGATTAAAAAATAACGGTCTTTTTTATAATGGACGAGAGCATGGGTTTCGGGTTGGAAGGCTGCTGTATCTCCAATTTCTGTGCCGTAGATTGAAAAGTCTTGTCCGAGAAAAAGTTTGATCTCCCTTTCTTTGTTTCTAAAATTTTCTACAGTGATTTTTTTCAGATAGATGTTTTCTGTCACATCGACCAGATGATTGACGGTGATCTGGAGTTGGAGTTCGTCATGGACAAGTTTCACGTCAGTCACGAGAGAGTTTTCTAGATAATTTCTAGAAATGTTCCATCCTTCAGGAATCCAAAAAAGATTTTCTCCCTCCCATACTCCGAAACGAAAAGGTTCTCCTTTGGAGTGGTTTTCTTCTCCGACATGGGGATAGTAAAATTCGCGCAAGATGGAGTCTTTGTCAAAGGCGATGAGGACTCGGCCATTGCCGATAGGGATGTCTCTTGGCATACTTATACCACAATAGTGGAAGCCTCATTTTTCGCAAGCGATTGTGCAGTGGCTAAAGATTTCTTTGCTTCTTCAAATCCCTCGTCCATACCCTCTGCGTGAATGAAGGTGATATCTTCGATACCAATGAAATGGAAGATCCATCGTAAATAAGGTTCTTGAAAATCAAGCTTTTTTAAATCCCCGCCATATTTTCCGCCAGAGCTTGTGATGATCACCATTTTCTTATTTTTCACCAATCCTTCTACTTCACCTGTTTCGGTGTAGCGGAAAAGATAGTGAGGTTGGACAATGAGATCGATGTAGTGTTTGAGCATGTAGGGGATATGAAAGTTCCACATCGGCGTGCTGATGAGAAAAAAATCGGCGGTCTTAAACCTTTCGATATGTTGGAGGATCTCTGCCCAAAGCTCTTTTGCTTTCCCAAAGAGGTTTTTCCCTTGCAAGAGAATATATTTTCCGCTGACGCTTTTCATACTAAGCTCAGGGAGTAGCTCTTTGCTCAAGTTGAGCTCATCAATGAGCCAATCGGGATGTTTTTCTTTAAAAGAGTCTAAAAAGACTTGGGAGACCTGCAAAGTGCGAGACTCTTCTTCCCTCGGGGTAGCAATGATATGAAGCATTCTTTTCATTCTCTCTGCATAGCATCGCTTTGAATTAATGAAAAGCCGGGGGGAAATTTTTTGTACATAAATCTCTATAGGCATATAGTTTCTTAAAAATCGGAGGAACGATGACGATCATTGAAAAAGTGAATGAAGGGATTAAAGAGGCGATGAGGAGCCGAGACCAAATCAGGTTGGCTACTTTGCGGATGCTGAAATCAAAAATTTTGGCTGTCGATGCGCGCGCGAACCTCCCTGATGCAGAAGTAATAAAACTGATTAAAACCTATTTTGGCAACATCCAAGAAGCTTTAGATCAGGCCCAAATTGCCAACCGACCTGAAATGGCCGAGCAGTTAAAAAGCGAGCTTGCGATCATTCAAGAGTTTTTACCCAAAACGCCTTCTCTAGAAGAGACGAAAAAACTTGTGATCCAGGCGATAGCCGATTCAGGGGCCAAGACGAAAAAAGAATTGGGCTTGGTGATGAAGGCCCTCATGAAATTAAATAACACGGTAGATGGAAAATTAGCTAAAGAGTTGGCCTCAGAACTTTTGGCGGATTAAAAATTTTTTTGCAAAATGCCGAATCAAAAGGAGTTTTTATGTCGGTTAAAGAAATAGGATTGATCTGGATCGTCGTCAAAGATCTTCACTCTGCTGTTGAGTATTATACAGAAGTGGTTGGTCTTGAGTTGATGGAATTGAATGAAGAATATGGATGGGCCGAGCTGGAAGGGCGCGAAGGGGGCTGTCGATTGGGGATTGCTCAGGAAAATGATTTGGAAAAAATCAAAGCAGGCCAAAATGCCGTGATGACATTTAGTGTGGATGATTTAGATACAGCTAAACAAAAAATGATCCGGCAAGGAGCTAGATGCGTTGGCGATGTGATTGAAGTGCCAGGTCATGTGAAAATGCAGACGCTAGAGGACCTTGACGGCAACTGTTTTCAAATCTGCGAGATTTTGCACCACAGCTGCAGCCACTGTTAAAAATAGGTTGGCTTTTCGTTTTCTTCAAAACTTCCAAATCTTTTAGAAGTTCCTTTTCTTGGTTTACCTGCTGAAACAACCTTAAGAATCGGTTTTTCACAACGTTTGTTTTGACTCGAAATTTCGATTTTTCAGGTTGTTTCGATATAAGAGGGTGTCTACAAAGTCGGACTTCGTCGACACCCTCTAAGCGACTTTGAACGCGGTCATTTTGGGCGCGATTGAGGTGGAACGGTATACCGCGTTTGTGACTCAAGAATCGGCTATTAAATGGGATTGAAAGCTGCCAAAAATCAATCGCTGCAAAGTGAGTTGTATTGAGCAATACTACCCCACTTTGCAGCGATCGATTTTTCGCGCTTTAAACCTGTCTAATAGCCGATTCTTGAGTTACGAAAGGTATATAGTGGGATGGTTTCATAGAGTTCAAGTTGTTTTGCTTTGAGAATGCGTCAATATAGCTAAATTTTTTTCTATATATCAATTCTTCTTTATGTCTATATTTTTAAGTATATGGGTGTTTTTCAGAAAAAGAGTTATGCTCTTGGGGTTTTGTTATCAGTAATTTGTGCATATAAAGCGTGCGCTAATGAAACAGTCATTACCTCTTTAGCGGACAATGGTTTCGGCTCGCTTCGAGATGCGATGTTGAATGCTCAGGATGGCGATTTTCTGATTTTTGATAAGGATTTATCTGGAACGATTGTTTTAGAGAGTGATTTACCAAGCATTGCATCTAGTTATTCCATTCAAGGCCCGGATACGAATTCGGTTACAATTGATGGAGCTTCCCTCTATCAAATCTTTACGATCGAAAGTGGCAATAGTTCGATTTCTCATTTGCAATTAGTCAATCCAGAATTAATCGATGGGGGAGCTGTTTATCTGCAAGCGGGCGTTTCCCTTAATTTAGTGGATACTTCGATAAGCCGATCAGATTTAAACAACAATAAATTGATTGAAGTCGACGCTGGTTCTACTTTTTCTATGCAAAATCCTTCGATTATTCATTATTTAGGAGGGGAAACAGAAGCCGATCTTTTGGATTTGCCAGATAGTACCATTCTTCTTAAAACTGATGCTTTCGTAGAGGCGGCCCTTGTTTTTGAAGGTTCTTCTTCAGTTGTAAAGCAGGGAGAAGGGATCTTAAAGCTCTTTACGACAACAACACAGGATCTGGCTCTTTCTGTACATGAAGGGGCGTTGATTTTTAATGGATCTACCTTGGGTTCTATTAATGTGCAGAAAAATGGGTTTCTCGGTGGCAGCCACTCTTGTCTTTCTCTCGTAAACGACGGAACGATAAAACCTGGTAATTCTATTGGAATAATTCAAATAGCAGGAGATTATAATCAAAGCGGCACTTTGCAAATTGAGCTCTCTCCTATAGGAGCCTCTGATCTATTACAAATAGGCGGAAACGCTTTTTTAGACGGCTCTCTTGTTCTTATTCCTCAAGAAGGACTCTATTTGAAGGGAGATAGTTTTACGATCTTAACGACTGAAGGAAATATCCAAGGTCATTTTAGTGATATTTCTTCAATAATTCCAGGTTTGGATTTTTCTGTGTTAGAATCGGCGCAATCGATTCAGGTAAATATTTTGCAAAACAGCATAGCTTTACATAATGCAGAATTAATTGGTAATTCATTGTCTACTTTAGATTTATTTCAAAATGCATCAGCTAGAAGAGATTCGGATATTTTTTCTGTTTTAAGTGCGTTAAATAAATTAGATGGTATTTCTTTGGAAGGAGCCTTGAATCAATTAAATCCAGATTCTTTACCTGCAATTTATTGGTCTGAAGCGACTACCTTATATCAAATTGTCAATGCAGCTTCTCAACCTTTTAATTACTGCGATGAGTTTTGCGAACAAATGGAAAATGTTTGCTGCCCGCCTCGCAGGCCAAATCGATTTTGGACAAAAGCAGTTGGCGAGCGGACGGCACAAAATCGGATGAATCAGTTGCCTGGTTTTCGTACTTATGCGGGAGGGATATTAATTGGATACGATCAAAAAATCGAAAGCCCTGTCACATTAGGAGGTTATGCAGCTTACATGCGAAGTGATTTTCAATGGAATGATCCGGATGAACAAGGAAAAGCTCGGATTAATGGGTATAATGGTAGTTTGTATACTTCTATTTGCTCGAAAAAATTTCAGTTTGATTTTTCTCTTTTAGGAAGTTTTTTTCAGCAAGAGATTCAGCGTTATATTGCATTTGACGGTTTTCATCGGACAGCTTACAGCTCCCCTGATGGATATGCTATCTTGGGGCACTTTGGATCTTATGGAATTTTCCCGATAGGAAGCTTTTTCTTATCTCCCTTTGGAAAATTTGATTACATCTCGATTTGGCAGAATGGGCTTCATGAACATGGGGCCGGTAGTATTGATCTTATCGTCCCTTCGACTCATTGGCAATTTGCCCATGCGGAAGCTGGGCTTTATAGCAGTGGACGTTTCTGCTTTTCATGGGGAACAATGGTTCCCAGCGTTTCACTTAGTTGGGTTTATTTCGGCCCTATTTTTGAAACTGATATTTCGGGCCAATTAGTCGGAATTCCTCAAGTTTTTAATGTCCAAACTTCCAATCATAAGTTTAATGGCATTTCTCCGATGATTGAGTTAGGGTTTATTGTCGGTAATCAGGCGTGGATTTCTGCAGCTTATAAAGGGGAGTTCAGTGTAGGACGCACAGAGCAAGACGTCAATTTTAACTTTAGGTGGCAGTTTTGATGCGTCGATGGATCTATATTGGTTTTTTAGGATTTACCACTCAAGCATTTTCGGCTACATGGAATTTGAATAACAATGGGAATTGGAATGTGAATGGGAATTGGACAGCCCCTCCTGCCTTTCCGAATGGTGTAGACGCGGTTGCGGTTTTTGGCAACGTTATTACAGCTAATCGAATTGTAACTCTCGGAGTTCCTATTGCCATCGGAACTATCAATTTTGATGATAATAACAACTATTCTATCTCTTCTAATACTTTGACATTTCAAGTTAGTTCAGGAAATGCTGCTATCAACGTAACTAATCTCAATGGGAACGGAGCTCATTCGATTCTCAGCGCAGCTTCTTTATCTAATACATTGAATATGACGCTTTCTTCGAACGCTAGTTTTACAATGACTGGGGCGATTTCTGGCGTAGGAGGGATCATTAAAAATGGGACAGGCAGCGGTTCTCTTGTTCTTAATAACGCTACAAATAGTTATGGCGGAGCTACTGTCATTAACCAGGGCAATTTAACTTATAACCTTGCAGGGTGCATTCCAAGTACAAGCGCTGTCACAATTGGCGACGGGGTCTCTACAGCAAATTTGCTGATTGCTGCCAATATGGCTCTTGCGAATGCATTTGATGTAACTATCAATTCAAACGGGTCTCTTGTTCCTAACAACAATGTAACAACCTTTTTGAAAAGTTTACAAGGCAGCGGTTTTCTTGTTCTTACTTCAGGAACTGCAAATACCAACCATTTGAACATTACAGGATCATCGAATACAGCATTTTCTGGAATCATCAGCGGGGGATCGACTAACGTTTCTACAGACCCAGCAGCGGGAAATCGCTTGATCAAATCTGGAACAGGAACTTTAACATTAAGTGGAAATAACAACTATTTGTCGAGAACTTTTGTACAGCAAGGCGTATTAACTGTTCAATCATCTTCTGCGTTAGGGGTTGCAGGAGCCTCTAGTGCCGTCTATGTTCGAGCGATTGGAACGCAAGGTTCTATTTATATTGACGGAAATGGTTTGAACGTACCGAAGACTTTTTTCCTTAACGGCGCCGGTTTTTCTTCTGGCGCTCTTCGTAATATGAATGGAAACAATACAATTTCAGGAAATATCCAAATCGGGTGGACAGGAGGAGCTGAGACCCCAGCAACTGCAGTCACACTTCAGGTTGATTCAGGAACGCAACTAACCTTTAGCGGAATTGTATCAGGCGCTAGTAATTTAACTGTTCAAGGCGGCGGAACCGCAGTTTATAGCGGCGCTCTAGCTAATACGATGAGTGGACTTACGACAATTAATGCAGGGACTTTGCAGCTGAATAAAACGAGCGGTATCAATGCGATTGCAGGAAATGTGACGATTAATCCTTCGGGAACTTTACTTTCTTCAGCAGCTAATCAAATGATTGACACATCTACTATTACCCTTGCCGGAGGAGTTTTTAATACAGCGGGGAATGCTGAAACGATTGGAAGCTTGGTATTCAATTCTGGAACGTTAACGCAAGGGGGCGCTGTTTTGGGAATTGCTGGCGCTGGAGCTGGCGCTTTGACAATGGGCGATAATACAATAATTTCAGGAAATATCTCTTTAACTTCTACGGGGGGAGTGCTTTATAATGGGACGCTAACTAGGGCTACTTTATCTGGCGGCTTAGACTTGGGGACTCAGGCGCACACTTTTAATGTCAATGATGGAGCCGATTCAATTGATATGCTCATTAGCGGTTCTATTACAGGAACGGGATCCATTTCGAAGTCGACAGGTGCGGGGATTTTGCAATTTAGCGGATCTGCCCCGAATACCTATTCGGGGTTGACGACGATCAATACAGGCCAAATTCAACTGAATAAAACGGCTGGAGTGAATGCGATTGCTGGCAATATAACGATTAATGCAGGCGCTAGCGCAATTTTACTTGCACCTGAGCAAATTTCTAGTTCTTCCACCCTGACCCTTTCCGGAGGAGCGTTTGACATGAATGGGAATGCCGAGACGCTTGGGAGTTTAGTTTATACAAGCGGGACCTTTTCTCAGGGCGGAGCTCTTTTGACTTTAGCAGGATCCTCAGGCGCAGCATTGACAGTGGCAAATGGCGTGACGATTTCAGGGAATATCTCGATGACGGGAAGCGGAGACATTTTTTATAATGGGGCTGGCACTACTGTAACGTTAAGTGGAAATGTTGATCTTGGCACTCAGATTCATTCTTTGAATGTGCTCAACGGACCAGCCACTGTCGACCTTCTTTTTTCAGGAGTGATTAGCGGGACTGGGGGGGTGACTAAAATTTCTACAGGGACGGTTCAATTTTCTGGAGCGTCGCCCAATACGTATTCTGGTCTTACTACAGTAAATGCAGGAATATTTTTGTTGAATAAAACGGCTGGAATCAATGCGATTGCGGGCGATATTTTAGTAAATGGCGGTACATTGACATTAAGCGCTGCCAATCAAATTTCTAATACTTCAGTTGCTACCCTTTCTACAGGAATTTTCAATATGGGGGGATTTTCTGAAACAGTAGGGGGATTTGTTTATAATGGCGGCACTTTCACACAAGCCGGCGGCACTTTGACGATGGCGAATTCTTCGACAGCTCTCTCTATGAGAAATACTACGATTTCTGGGGCTCTCGTTGTTAGCGGTGGCGGCGATATTGTATTCGATGCAACGAACAATGGAACAGCAACAGTAAGTGGAACCTTAAGTCTGACAGGAGGTACTTCTCAATTTAATATCGCCAACGGGACATCTGCAACAGATATGTTGGTTTCAGGAGTGATCAGCAGCACGGGAGCCGGAATCACGAAAATTGGATTAGGAACATTACAATTTTCTGGAGCTGTTGCCAATACGTATTCGGGCCTTACCACCGTTTCGAATGGTAATCTCTTATTAACGAAAACAGCAGGAATTAATGCAATCGGGGGTGATGCTTTGATCAATGGGGGCGCTCTTGTATTAGGCGCTGCTAATCAAATCCCTAATACAGCAATCGTTACACTCTCAAGTGGAACGCTTAATTTATCTGGTTTTGCAGAATCGATCGCTACATTAAACTTTAATGGAGGTACTTTTCTTCAAGGAGGGGCTACTTTAACACTGGCCAATCCTACGACAGCCTTGTCCATGGCCAATACGGCGATAACTGGAAACCTCTCGATTACAGGTGCTGGAGCTGTCGTTTTTGATGCTGTAAATAATGGAACGGCTTTAATTAGCGGCAATATAAGTTTGGGAGCTTTAAGTTCTCCTTTTAATGTGGCTAATGGATCTGCGTCTGTCGACATGTCTATTTCCGGTGTCATTAGTAGCTCAGGCGGAGGAATTACTACGATTGGATCCGGAGTTCTTGAATTAACTGGAAGTTTAGCAAATACCTATACCGGACTTACGACTGTCTCTGCGGGAACGGTTCTTTTGAATAAAACAGCTGGGGTCAATGCCATAGGGGCAAATGCTGTTATTAATGGAGGCTCTCTTGTTTTAGGAGCGGCAAACCAAATCTCGAATACGTCGATGGTTACTCTATCGAGCGGTACTTTTGATTTGGGTGGCTTTTCTGAAACGATTGCTACATTCAATTTCAATGGAGGAACCTTGTCTCAAGGAGGAGCCACGCTTAATTTAGCCAGTGCAGTTACCGCCCTTTCTATGCGCAATACGACGATTGCGGGAAATCTTGCCATTACTTCTGGAGGCGCAGTTGTATTTGATCCGACAAATAACGGTACTGCAACCATCAGCGGGAATATTGATTTAAATGCTCTTACAACTGTTTTTAATATCGGTGATGGCACAGGAGATACGGACATGCTGATTAGCGGAATCATTAGTAATGGAGCTCTTACTAAAACAGGAGCGGGAACTCTTGTTTTGGCTGGAGCTAATACCTACGGAGGGGGAACTTTGGTAAGTTCTGGCATGTTGCAAGGCAACTCGAACAGTTTACAAGGGTTAATCACAAATAATGCGACTCTCGTCTTTGATCAAAACATTTCAGGAAATTATCTCAGTTCTATTAGTGGTACAGGCACATTTGTCAAAAATGGTTCTGGGACATTGATTCTAACGAATGCCAACAATGTTGGCGCAAGTTTCCTTAATGAGGGAACTCTTATTGTTAATGGAACTTTAGGAGGAGGTGGGTCGATGACAGTAGCTTCCGGAGCTTCTCTGAGAGGTAACGGAACGATCACCAAAGATCTTACAATAAACGGAATATTGTCTCCCGGAAATAGTATCGGCACCCTTAATTTATTGGGGAATCAAACATTTGGAGCAACTTCAATTCTTCAAAACGAGTTAAATCCCATCAATTCCGATTTAGTCAATATTGTTGGAAGCTTGCAGATCCAACCAGGGGCATCTTTGCAAGTTCTGCCGGACCCTGGGACTTATACAACCCCGTTTACTTACACAATCATCCAAACGACAGCAGGTGTTACAGGGGGATTTTCGACTATTATAAATAGCATGCCGTTGTTACAAATGTCGACTTTTTCCGATGGTTTAAATGTTTTTTTGCAATTGACAGGGTTCGTTCCTTTTTCTGAATTAATTACTCATGGTAATGCAGCAAAGGTAGCTCACTGCTTGGATGAACTCCCTTCTCCAGCAGGTAGTGATTTGGCTTTAGTGAAAAATACTCTTCGAACATTGTCTTCTGCACAAGAAATTGAAGAAGCTCTTTGGCAGATGCAACCTTCTGAATTTACATCGTTAGCCCTTGCCCAAGAAAACAACACTCTTTATGTCAGTAACGCAATTTTTAATCGGTTCGATGAGATTTCTCGATCTTGTTTAGATCTTTATTCAGGAGCTCGGATTTGGGCGGCTGCACTAGGAGGAGATACTCTCCAGCAAGGAAAAAACCAAGAACCAGGCTATCACGCTCTTACTCCAGGACTAGTTTTGGGGTTTGAGGGTTCAATAGATATGCAAGGATATTTGGGGGGATGTTTGGCTTATACCTCCTCCGAGCTTGATTGGAAACAGGCTCATGGTTCTTCTGCTAAGATTCAAGCTATTTATGCAGGATTATATGGAAAATGGTCGGGGGCCTCGGGGTACGTAGAAGCCGCTGCTATAGGATCTTATGATTTCTTTCATTCGGAAAGGGAAATTGAGTTTTGTACTATCGATCGAGAAGCTAATGGTTTTCATCAAGGCCGGGAAGTTTCTGCTCACGCAAAAGGAACGTGCTTTTTATATAACAGGACAAATTCTCTTTTGCTGTCTTTTATTCGTTTAGATTATCTTTTT
>DAINNB010000033.1:0-12691 GCA_036736085.1 Chlamydiales bacterium | reverse complement strand
ACTATACTGTCAAAAAGAACATCGATTCCTATTTTTCTAAAAATGAAGTTTTATACGATGAGAGCATCGGGTATCTCTGGCCTGGCTGCGACTCGCGCCTTGAATATTTTGAGGCCAAAGAAAATGCGGAAGAGATTACGAAAAGGACGTTTCAACTGATCAATCAAATTGCCTCAGAGGCCTCTCAAGTCGATATCATGGCCCACAGCATGGGAAATTACCTTTTTTTGGAAGCGATGAAAAAATCAAAAGAGCCCGGGCTTGTCACGAATTATTTCTCTTTGGGAGCGGCGGTAGACAATGAATCGATCCAAAAAGGGGAGGTCTATTATAGCTCGATCAAAAATTGCAAAGAAGTCTATGTTGCCTACTCTGAAGAAGATGAAGTGTTGGAATACCTATATACTTTAGCTGAGTTCGATAAGGCCCTTGGCGGCTCCGGGATTGAAGATATTTCAAAACTTCCCAAACACGTGCAATTAGTTGATTGTTCGGAAATTGTCGATTCGCATAGCGCTTACTTTGAATCGCCCCAATTGTACAAGTTTATCCAAAAGAGGACGTCGGGCATTCCTCCTCTTCCTGAAAATGCCAAGAAGGTGAAATTACCCTCCTATAGCGAGATCATTGTTCTTCCGGTCGCGCCTCCGGCGGAAACTGTGCAAGCAGAGTAGATGAGTTTTAATTTGCCTCGTCCGTCTCGAAAGCTATTTCGACTACGCCGCGCGGGGCAAACATATTTAAGAAATGGCGGTACATCTCGGCTTTGTCCTTCTCTTCTGCTGTTTTTATGAGCAACTCTTGGCTGTAAATGGCAATATCTTCTACGATCCGTTCGTGTCGGTAATAGGATAAAACGGCCTGATCTATTTCTGTTTTCCCATAACCCTGATAAAACAAAATTTCTTCATGAGGCTGGTTCCAAGCATTTCCAACGCCGCTGCCGATAAACATTAAATCCCGCTCTTTTGGCGCCATAATGGGCTCATCCCAATCTACTATGTAAATTTTGCCATTTTGATCGATCAGTACGTTACCGGCGTGAAGATCACTGTGGCATAGCACACAGCGAGGTGATTGCTTTTGCAGTTTTTCTCCTAACAGCTCAGCGCGGTCTACAAGCCGATGGATGATTGACCTATTTTTTTTCAAAAACGTTTGTAGGGCTAAAGCGAGTTCATTGGTAATTGGTAGAGTTTCAAGATGCGCGTAGATAGATCGAACGATATTGCGCCATTTGGGTGAATACGTCTCTTTTCGGATTTGGTCTTGGACCCGCAAAGGAACGTTAATTCCATGGATTTGCTTTAGGGCTTTGCCAAGGGTTATCCATTGCTCATCCGTTAGATTTTGATGAAACCCATCTTGCCCATCGACAAACGGGTAGACAATAAGAGTGAATCCGTCGAGGCGCTGGGCGATTTGGCCTTGGATGGTTTTAAGGGGAGAAATGATCTGCTCAACCCCTGCATGTTCCAATAGCTTGATGATTTCGAGGGCGATGTCGTGGCTATGGCCTCGTTTCACTTTAAGAAAATACGGTGTTTGATCGAGAGTTCTGGCTTGATAAACGAACGCTTCTGTGTCAGCTCCTAGATGAAGGATGTCCAAAGAGGCGATTTCTATACCGTAATAAGTATGTAGACAGTCTATGATTTGCTGATCGCTAAGAAGAAGTTTTTCTGTCATCTCTCGTCCACATGCGACTATTTCTCGGGGATCGATCACTCTTTGTAAGAGACGACCATCCACTTGCCTACGGGAAGCGAGCCGAGCTGAATGTTACCGATCCGTACCCGTTTTAACGAGGTGATTTCGAGTCCTAGTTGTTCGCACATGCGTCTGATTTGTCGGTTTTTCCCTTCTCTAAGGACCATGGAAATGGCCAAGTCGCCTGATCGCTCGACCTCAGCGCGTTTTAACAAGACACCGTCGAGCCTGAGCCCAAAGCGGAGTTTGTCCATGGCTCTATCCGATATAGGATGGGCGAAGCGCACAATATACTCTTTTTCTACTTCAGAATCGGCCGCGATGATGGTTTGAGCAATTCGTCCGTCAGAAGAAAGGAGCAGAAGTCCTTTGGAATTGATGTCCAGTCTACCGACTACGTGGAGCGAGTCTGGATCGATAGGCTCTCCTCGATCATATCGATTTTCGGGGGTGATCAATTCTTTCGCTTCCCGATAGCCCTTTTGAGGGAGATTCGAGATAATCCCAAGAGGTTTATGGAGCGCTACGGTCACTCTTTGCAGCTTTACGCTATCAAAATCTATTTTGGCGTTAAGAGGTACTTTGGTTCCCTGTTCAGTGATCAAAACGCCATTGACGCGCACGCGCCCCTCAGCCATGTAGCGTTCGGCATCTCTTCGAGAACATAAACCCCGACGTGCCATTATTTTATAAACTCATTCTTCTTCCATGCAAGCAGTTTAACACATCTAGGATTTTTTCAAAAAGCAGAGAAGAGGACTCATGAAAAAGCAATGTCCACTATTTTTTTGATTTTTATACTTTTTAAATTTATAATTTTAATTTTTAAAAAATATGAAGGTCATTATGTCTGCTAGTTTTTTATTGAAGATTTTTCTTTTCGCATGTGTTTGTCCGATTACAGGTTTGGAATATGGGAAAGGTTCCTACGGAAAAATTCATGCTATTAGCTGGGGAGAAGGGGCTACGGTAACAGTTGGAAAATATTGTTCGATATCTTCAGGGGTTGTTGCTTTGACAGGAGGGGAGCATCGCGTGGATTGGGTTACCACCTATCCTTTTAATGTGTTATGGCCCAAAGTTGCGGGGCATATTCAGGGACATCCAAAAACTAAAGGCGACGTCATTATTGGAAATGATGTTTGGATTGGAATGGATGCTTTTATTTTGTCTGGAGTAAAGATTGGCGATGGCGCTGTGATAGGAGCTAAATCGGTGGTCGCTAAAGATGTGCCTCCTTACGCCATCGTGGGAGGAAATCCTGCCAAAATTATCCGTTATCGGTTCGATCCGGAGACGATTGAAAAACTTATTGCCATTGCTTGGTGGGATTGGCCAGATGAGAAAATTCGGTTGAATATGGAGCTTTTACTTTCGAATAACCTTGAGGAGTTCATAAGGCGCAATCAATGATCCCTTATACCGATTCTCGGATCTTGAAGGTTATTAAGCTATTTGTAATAAGCATGTTGCGAAAAGTGTCATCGGGAGTAAACAAAAAGAGCGGCAAATTGTAATCCACAGATTACAGTAGGGATATCTCGTCCAATAGCCGCTTCTTGAGTCACGAACGGTATATACCGAAACAACTTGAAGAATCGGTTTTTGACAAGAAGGTCCTCAAAATTTTGATTCGGAGCGAGCGACCATTGCCGGAGGCAAGGCGCGAGTGAGAATCGAAATTTTGAGGTAAAGCCGACGCGGTCAAAAACCGATTCTTCAAGTTGTTTCGGTATAACTTGATAAGCTAATCAACTAGAAATCAGCTGGTTTATGTATCAGTTTTTGAAAGATTCCCATCATGCATTCTTTTTCTTCTACAGTAAGAGAGCGGAAAAATTCAGCATCTTTTGTTTCAACGGCGGGCAAGGCTTTTTTGAGGATCTCTGAACCTTTATGTGTTAACATGGGATTTTTGGCCCTTCCATCGGAAGATTTTTCGCGCGTAAGGAACCCTTTTTGTTCAAGCCCTCTGATGATTTGAGAAACAGTGTTTGGATCGAGTCCAGACATCTTGCTGATAAGTATTTGGGCCACCTTATCTCCCTTTCTTGTTAACCATCCCAATGTAGCGAGAATGACAAATTGCGGATGGGTAAGTCCTATAGATTTAAGCCGCAGCTCAATCGAACTTCGCCATGCAGTGCTAATGTGCCATAAAAGAAAGCCTGAGCTTTCATTCGGAGTGTCGTGGAGGCTGATCTCTTTAAAATCGATCTTTTTTCCCATGATCAAATACCCATTGCCTCAGCGATGATTTGAAAATCTTTGTAAGAAATTTCAAAGCAGCCTCTTTTAAAAGGGAACCCCCATTTTTGCTTGTCTTTGATGAAAGATAGCTCATTCAATAGGGTTTTGATGGGCACCTCTTTTGCCTGCATGAAGGAGACATCGCGCCGCCAAGGAACGAAATCTTCGCTCATCGCGAAAAGATAAGGATCTCGATCCTGAATTTTTCCAATCGCTGTGAAGGATTGACAGGGCTCTTTGTGACCGAATCGAAGAGTAGGGGAATAGTAGACAATCCAATCTCTTTCTTTCATTTGGTTTAACGGGCCAGCCTTTCCATGGCAGACTTGGGCAAAGCTTCCCATGACGCCTTTTTGTACATGTTCTTTAGAAGCTACTCCTATCCAATACCGTGGCATTTATTTTTCCTCATGGAGTTTATAGGCCCTGATTCTGTGCCCATCAGGATCGAGAATAACAAACGTCCGGCCAAAATCCATGTCAGTGGGTTTTTGGGCGATCGTTGCGTGTTTTTTTCCCCATTCTTCATAAAGGGCGTCAACATCTCTTGTGGGAAAACATATTTCGAGGGCTCCGGGAAAAGCCTCTACTTTAGGTTCGGCGGTATATTTGGACCATAGGCCCAACATGACGCCATTTGTTAAAGCGAACATCACAAAAGTCGGGGATTCTTCAATCGGTTTTAGATTGAAAATTTCTTGATAAAACAGGCTGCTTTTTTGCGGATTGGCAACAAACAGAAGGGTAAATCCTAGGCTTGGGGTAAACATATTTTTTTCTTAGTTTTGTTTTCTGTGTTTTATCATACGTATACGTACTAATTGAGTCTATGGAATTTGTTTTTTTAACTTTTTGGAAAGCTTCTTGACCCTTGTGATGATGGTCGGTGACATGCTATTTTTTATATGCTATTTAAGAGGAGATTTTCACTATGAGATTGCCGCTGATCGGATTGGGTACTTGGGATTTGAGGGGAGAAGAGTGTGCGAGAGTGGTCCGTCTTGCGTTAGAGTTGGGCTACAGGCATATCGACACGGCGTATATTTATCAGAATCATCAAGCGATCCGGAGCGCTCTTCAAGGATTTTCTCGGGATCAAGTTTATCTGACATCGAAACTTGCTTTAGAAGAACAGGTTGATATAGGGCGGATAGGTGGATCCATTCAAAGCGCTTGCGAGAACGCTCTTCAAGAGCTGGGGGTTGATTATCTCGATCTTTATTTGATCCACTCGCCCAATAGATCTTTTCCTCTTGATCACTCAAGTTGCTTATAACTAAGTAATTGCAAAAACAAAAGCCATAGCAGTTACAAACCCTATCACTTTTATTCGGAACCCTTTCTCTGTTACCGCATGTATTCTTCTCGGCATGAGAGCTGTTATCCGACTAAAAGTTGTTTCTACCACTTTTCTGATTCATTGAAGATCTAGAAAATCTCGTACATTTAGAGGTCTGGTCGTATTTTCTTTTCGAGCGGCAATTAGCCGCTGTCCTCGTAACTCTAACAGATTTTCCAACGCTTCATCGGAGTATGCATTATCTCCATAAGTCTTACTCCCTTCTCGTAATTCTTGCCATGGAGCCCTTTCTTTGTAAGCTCTATTGTCATGAACGTTTCCTGGCGTCATCCAAACAATCCAAGGCCGACCATGCGTTGTAACCAATGCATGCACTTTTACTCCTCGAAAAAATTCCTTCCGACATGCATTGAATCCAATGAAGTTTGATGCTTGAAACAAGCGGGAACGATGCATGCGAATGCTCTGACATACTCGAACAGGAAAACTGTCTACAATAAACTCGTTGGGGAGTCCGAAAATACAACCCTTTGTCGCAGCATATTTTATCAGTTTTAACCAGATCGACTCATCGAATTGATGAAGGCGTCTGCAAAACCGACTTTTCCCCAGCATCCTTGGAATATATCGGTGCTCTTGTAAAAAAATTCTTGCCTTGTCAATGTTGCCATAAAAGTCTGTGTGAGCCAAAATGAATGTCGTCATTAGTTCGGCATCTGTCATTTTGATATTCGGCCAATGTTCTACGTTCTGGGCCTTCAGAAAATCATCACAGATACAGTAAATGGCGATAATACGATCGATCATGGCTTCCCCCTATTCGTTTTTGGATTAGACAACAAATAGTTTAGGACAAGGAAGCCATCTTTTTAAGAGTTATTTTTAATTAGTTATCCGCAACTTGGGTATAATGTAATGTTAAAAAACTTCGCATTGTGATATGATGTTCTTCTTTGTTTTGTAATATTTCAATTTTAATGGAGTCTATTTATGTCGGTTTCAGGGAATGTAATTAATGTTTCTCGCCCCTCTCTTTTTGATGGAGAGCCTTCCTTAAAGAAAAGAAAATTATCTAATGGAAAAGAGGAAAAAGTGTCTACGATTTCGAATCAATCTTTATCTGTTTCCGATCGTTTTCTGCCTAATCGCCAGGCTATGAACCAAGCGCGAATTGCAGATGCTTATTTGTTGAAGCCTCCAAAGACTGTTTACGAGCAGGCGTTGATGAAAGCCCTCATCCCTAACTACAGTTCAAAAACTTTATTGAATCGAGCTTCTGAGCCTTTTCAAATTTCTCGCGAATTAGAGCCTGTTTGGCAAATGCCAAGAGAACCTTTTTGTTCATTTAATGCAGAAGCAGGAGGGAGGGGCTCGAATGATTTTTATAACCATCCCCTTGATTGGGGCCGTAATATTTATTTTGCCATCGAATCTGCTGTTTGGGCGGTTGATCTATTAAAAAAAGGGGCGTCTATATTGACATCGCTCCCTGACGATACGATGATTAATTCTATAAAAAGCAGTCCGGATCTTGAGGAAATTGCTATTGGTAGCGAACGCTCTACTTTAGCTCTGTTTGATTTACAAGCGCAGAAGATTACCTTAAGCCACCAAGTGGATTTATTTGATGGGAAAAAAGCGGCTTGTCTTGCCTGGAAGAAAGAGGGGGCCGAATTGACTGTTGGACTTACTGGTTCTATAGTCCATTTTGATAAGCGGCAAGAGCGTAAAGCATGGGAAATTCCTTTAGAGCCAGGAAAAGCTACCTGTTCCGTTGATTGGAATACATCGGATATTCTTCTTTGAACAGGAAACGACGCCGAAATGTTAAGGATTTTTGACGCCCGTTTGGCGGAGGCGGAAAAACCTATTTATAAGCTTGCAACGAAATCTGCAATTAAAGCCTTGAAGTGGAATCCCAGTCATCCAGAATTGTTAGCAGTGGGAACCGGAACTGCAGATAAACATTTGCATCTTATTGATCTTGACGAAAAGAAGAGCGTTTGCAAAGAAAATACTGGTTTTCAGGTTTGCGACTTAACTTGGTTAGATCAAGATCATTTCATAGTAGGCGCTGGTTATGGATCAACAAAGCCAGAGGAATTGTCAGTTTGGCACTATAGGAAAGCGATTCAAGGCCTTAAAAAAGAGGGGACCATCGCAGAGATTCCGGGAGGAAGGACCTTAAATCTTGTTAAAGAACCGAAGAAAGGTGGTAGATCGGTGAAGATTTGCTCTCATTGCAGTAAGCCTGACGGGACTAGACAGTCTGTCTCTGTTTGGGAGGTGAAAAATAGAGAAGCATGTGATCAGTATGAAAAGAGAAGGGGGCGAAAATCTTCCTCGATGAAATCATGGGATGTGCGGTGACGTTGCAATGACTTTCCTCCTAATCATCGATTTTTGAGTCGCGCGTGGAGTAAGTTGTTTTATTCCTCGAGCATGAAATCAAAAAAAGTAGTATCTTTGTTGATGAAAAATAATTTTTTCGTGCCATAAGCACTTTTTTTGAAAATATTTTTTTTAATTAAGCAGCTATTTCTGAGGAATAGTTCAGGAGATTAGATTGATGAGTATACCATTAAAAGCGGGTGCAGTTACGATTACCCATGCTAATTCAGATAAAAATAAACAGATTTTCATTGCTGCGGAAGCAATATGGGGAATAAAATCTGAGAAACTTCCTCAAGCGAAGTTCGATGAATTGAAAACCGTGCTAGAGGGCTGGCTTACAAGAAAATACGGGGCCTATGAAGTTTCGGGTTTTGGAGATGTTTTTATGATTTCTATGGATCCAGAGGTTTTAGATCCGTACTATCAAAAAAAACCATGTTCACTGGGTACATGCATGGTCACAAATGCAGCTTTCAAATGTGCTAAATGCAAAGAAGCTATGTATTGTTCAAAAGAACATCAAAGACAAGATTGGTCAAGACATAAAGTTGAGTGTATTTCACCAAAATAATCTCTGTGCTGAAACAGCCTGAAGAAGCGTTTTTTGACAAGGAGGCTCCTGAACATTTTGATTCGGAGCAAGCGACCATTGGCCAGAGGCAATGGTGCGAGCGAGAATCAAAATTTTCAGGTAAAGAGATGCCTTTAGAATTTTTGACTTAAAAGCTGAGAGCAGCGACGAACTGCTACTAAGAATTCTGCGATCTGTTCGTAGGGATGAACCATTGATGATTTTTTAGAGCTTCTTCTGCTGTTTGATCTGGATAATGGGGCGTGCCATCAGTCTTCAAAATGCTCTCCGGCTGTGGAGCGATCGAGAGGTTGCGTTGCACGTGATAAAAAAAAGGAATTGAAAATCTAGAGGTCTTCGATTCTTTGATGGCAACCCGATGCGGAGCGCTTCGAATCAATCCATTCGATAAATTTTCTAGCATGTTGGATGCTGATACAACAATAGTATCGGGCCTATAAGGAACGGCTACCCATTGCCCATCGCGGGTCTGAATTTCCAGACCTTCTTTAGAAATTCCGACAATCAATGTAAGTAGGTTAGGATCTTTGTGGGCTGCTTTCCAAGTGGTTTGATTTGCTTGTGTCTCGTTTGGCATGTAATGGATTACGCGCATAACTGAGTCTCCATGGTGGGTCAGATCAGACAAAAATGTTTTCTCTTTACCCATATATAAAGAGCAAGCCTCCAAGATAGGCTGTCCTTTTCCTGCTATTTCTTCATATAAGGAAGAAAAATTAGATTCAAATGAAGCGATCTCAGAAGGCCATATGTTTTTTTGAATTTCAGGAATGTCTATTTGCGAGGGTAATTTAGAAAGGTCGTTGATGGGACCGACATGCCAATACTCTTGTAAGTCAGCTATTTTATCTTGACGTTCGGGATCGAACCCCTTGTATCCTCGATTCATTGCAACGCCTGAATATTGTTGTTTTATTTCCAGAGGGAGACTAAAAAAGGCGCTAGCCGATTCATTGACCTTATCGATTTTGTCCTGTGGGATCTGATGATTTTTAATGAGAACAAATCCCGTTGTATGTAAAGAATTTCCTAATTGATTTGCGAAGTTTTTTTGTTTTTCTTCATCGTTTGAGAAAAAATCTTCTAAATCGAGCACGGCAATTTGATCTTGTTGTTCATTAACGCTGGGATATTCTGTTTCGTTTTTCTCATTCGTTTTAATAACTTCAAATTGTTGTGCGTTAGTAATGTTAAGGATTATGGTTAAAATATACTTGAACATTAAACGGTCTATGTTGTTAATTTGATGTTTATTTTATGTTTTTATTAAGATTAAATCAATTTAAGTTATAATTTTATTATTTTGTGGGTTTTATTTTGTTTTGTTTTGATTGTTATGTGTAAATATTTGCGCAGCTAAGGCTTGGTAGCTAAATTTTTTGGACAGGAATTTCTTGGCATATATTTCTGAAAACAAGGGACTTTAATCATTAAACTAAAACTTTAACTTTGATTCGGAACGAGCGACCAATGCCGGAAGCAAGGAGGAGTGAGAATCGAAATTTTGAGGTAAAGCCGACGTGGTCAAAAATAGATTTTTCGGGTTGTTTCGATATATTCACACGTCAATAAGGTTTGATTAATTGATCAGACCTATTGGTGTTGAAAAAACGCATTCAGAAATTTTGATTGGGGGAAATTAGGAAATGTAGCTATCTTCAAATCCCGAAGATGTATATGAATAAGTTGTGTGTATATATTTCATTTCTATTAGCAATAAAAAATGAAAGAAGATTGAGAAAGTGAAAAAAAATGAGGCTTACTGGACTATTTGTCCGAAATGTAGTGGGCGCGGCAAAAAAAACTTGAGACTCCGCAAGAAAGCGAGAATCCGCTACCAAATAGCAATTCATGAATTTGAAAAAACTAGGGGGGAAGGAAACCCCTCGGTTCGCCCTAAGATTACGCAAATTTTATGCGATAATTGCAGTGGATCTGGCTTGATTCCCGCCACTCATCACCCCATCCCAGATTCAGAAAACTACCCACATCTAGCAATTATTGGTGCAGGGATAGCAGGCGTGGCGCTAGCTGTAGCCTGTTTGCATCGCGGGATTCCATTTACTCTTTACGAGCGCGATAGTAGTTTCGATGCGCGAGCTCAGGGGTACGGAATCACCTTGCAACAAGCAAGTAAGGCAATTAAAGAATTGGGTCTTTTCTCTTTAAAAGACGGGATTAGTTCCACGCGCCATGTGGTGCTTACTACAGAAGGAAAAGAGATTACTGAATGGGGGGTGAGGACGCATGAAAACGTTAAAAAATCTCCAAGGCGTAGAAATGTGCATATCCCGCGACAGGCCCTGCGCTTAGCGTTACTTGAGCAATTGGGCGGCCATGCTGCCGTGCAGTGGGGATACCGCTTAGTTTGTTTTAAACAATGTGAAGATAAAGGTGTTGAACTAAGCTTTCAAGTTAACGGAAAGATGAAGAATGCTAAGGCAGATTTGGTGGTAGGTGCCGATGGCATTCGTAGTGTTGTGCGCAGCTTATTGATTGGTGAGGATATTACTCCTTTGCATTACCTGGGTTATGTAGTCATTTTGGGTATTTGTTCTTTAGAGGCTCTTAAGGGTGTTGAGAGTTCTTTGCTCGATTCAGCCACCGTGTTTCAAACCGTCAATGGCTATGAGCGAATCTACGTGATGCCTTACTCGTTAGACTCGGTAATGTGGCAACTTAGTTTCCCCATGCCCGAAGAAGAAGCTAAGGCCTTAAGTGCACAAGGAGCTCAGGCCCTTAAAGAAGAAGCATGTCGTAGAGCAAAGTGGCATAAGCCCATTCCTCAAATCTTATCAGCAACCCTACCGGCACAAATTTCAGGTTATCCCGTGTACGACCGAAAATTACTCAAGCCGGAATTATTAAAAAAAGCGGGGTCACTTACTTTGATTGGAGATGCAGCCCACCCTATGAGTCCATTTAAAGGGCAAGGTGCAAATCAGGCTCTGTTGGATGCACTGGCACTGGCTCGTCACATTTCATTAGCATGTACTCCCTTATCTAAATGGAGAGAAACCGGAGTGAGAGAAATTGTACTAACTGAATTTGAAAATGAAATGTTAGCGCGTAGTGCTTCTAAAGTGAAGGATTCAGCTGAGGCTGTGGAACTTTTACATTCCAAAGACGTGCTACGTGAAGGTTATGAACCTAAAGGACGATCTTTACGAGGTAGAGTCGTTTAAAATTAAAATTGCACCTTCTGGCATACGCCAAAGTCCCGAGGTCCAACGATAAAAAGCGTTCTTCAATAGACGTAAGCTTTTGAAGGAGAAGGATATTATGGCCCCATGGAATTTGGCCAACAGGCTGTTGGCTAATTGTAAAATCGGGGTATGCTTTTGCGAATAGGACCATGTATTTGACGTTGGTTAGAGAGAAACCTTTCATGTCTGGAAAGGCTGATCTAAGGTCTTTTGCAAGGATAGAGGATTGTCTAACAAAAAGTTAATGGGACTCCATTGGGTGGAACGAGCACCTTAGAAAAATAGAGGGAGTATGCTCCTTAAATAGAAGCGGCAGCTGTCCTTGTTTATGAAAATCACTCTAAAGAGAGAGTTCTAAAAAATTTCCCAAAATTTTTTGAGGCCGTTTTCCTTCATACTCTTATCTAAATGTTATAGAATATTTAAGCAGAAAGAGCTAGGATGCGTGCGAAAGAAAAAACAAGGAGCAGTCTGTGTTTAAATATTTATTGGTGGCTTCAATCATACTCTTTGGGAGTATTCCTGGAATTTCCTATGGAGAGCAGCATGACTTCCAAAAAAATGGAATCGCATATGTTTGGGAGAATGAACCCAACAGTCTTGAGTCTAAGAAAGTCTTTTTAGATGCTTTCCTCAAATGCTACGGTCAAGTTCCATTAGATGTTTTAAGAAAGTCTTCACGAGAGGAAATGGTTCAATGGTTAGATGATGCTTTTGAAGGGCTTTACGTTGATTATAAAAATTCTAAAAGCAACTTATGGCTTTCAGCTAAAGCAGACGATAAAATTGTTGGGTTTTTGGTCGTTGACATCGCCGAGTATCCTGAAGAAATTTATTTAGCACAATTAGCTATTGATCCTGCCTATCAGGGGCAAGGTATAGCGTCTTCAATGATACGTAGCCTGTTTGATCAATTTTCAGAATGTGGCAGGTTTGTCGTAATCACTAGATGTGCAAACGAAGAAGCCAAGGGATTGTATAATGCTTTAGGTTTTACTTCTTCCTCCTATATGCATGAAGGCTATAGCCGAGAACTGTACACTGGATTTGAATACATCAATCAACATGAGACTGAAAGGGCGTTGTTGCATAAATAGCTGCCGATGAAGATTTTCTTGCTCTAAGAATAAAGAAAGGCCATCTCTATTCCAAAAAAAATAACTTTTAAAGAGGTTGTTTTCGTTTATACCGCTCATGACTCAAGAATCGATTATTAGACGGGTTCAAAGCGCCAAAAAT
>DAINNB010000032.1:0-13999 GCA_036736085.1 Chlamydiales bacterium | reverse complement strand
GATATATCGGGTTTGGAGAAGAAGAACTTGAGATCTCTTTTGGCAGGACGTAATGGATTTGATATCTTGTATAGTATAGATAGGCTTCTGTGAAAGACCCATTAAAGATAATTTCTGCCAGTGCATAAGTTTTTTGATTTGTCCGGTCTAAATATGCACTCCCGATTGAAGGGAATACGTTTTTTCCTATGAATAGATCAGATGGTTCTGTCAATGCAACGCTAGCCATTTTTGTTCTCCTTTTTACGATTATCGGGAAGCACTATATGAGGCGCAAGCGATTAGTTCAAGACAATCAAATGTTTTGGCTTTCTGTTATCCTTATTTTTTCGAAAAAACTAGGCGCAAAAGTGCCAGTCATTTATAAAAATACCTCGAAGAGGTAAATGATGAATCATGAATTGAAATTTTTCTTGGTCAAATTAGTTGCGTTGATCGTTCTTACTCCTTTTCTCGGCTTTTGCTTTCTTCGGTATTTTGAGTATTTTGAAAAGATTTGGAAAGGCCGCGATCAGAAGAAAAATGGCTGATGATGTGTTCTTTGATTTTTATTTTAGCTTGCGTTGGCGGCTTTCTTCGATAGCAGGCGCTTACTCAGCTTTGAGGACGTCCATGAAGGCGCTTTGGGGGATGTTGACCTTGCCGATCTCTTTCATCTTCTTTTTCCCCTCTTTTTGCTTTTCCCAGAGCTTCCGTTTGCGGGTGATGTCTCCGCCGTAGCATTTTGCGGTGACGTTCTTGGTGATCGCGCTGATGGTCTCTCTGGCAACAATCTTGCCTCCGATCGCAGCTTGGACAGGGACTTTGAAGAGCTGTTGCGGGATCACTTCTTTGAGCTTGGCGCAAATCGCGCGGCCTTTCATTTCTGCTTTGGTCCGGTGCACCAGGCATGAAAAGGCGTCGACTGGTTCTTCATTGACTCGGATCTCTAGTTTGACGATGTCGCTTTGTTCATAGCTGTCGGTCTCATAGTCGAAAGAGGCATAGCCCCTTGTCACCGATTTCAGCTTGTCGTTGAAATCTGTGATGATCTCGTTCATCGGGAGGCGATAGGTGAGAAGTAAATGAGTGGCGCTCATTGTCTCTGTTTTGAGCAGCTCTCCTCGCTTGTCCATTGTAAGGCTCATGATGGCGCCCAAATAATCGGTCGGCGTCATGATATGGACCTTTACCCAAGGCTCTTCTACAAAATCGACCATGACTTGATCGGGGTAGCGGGCTGGGTTATCTACCGAAAGAACGTCTCCATTATTGAGGGTCACTCGGTAAATAACAGAAGGCGCAGTCGTAATGATCGCAAGATCAAACTCTCTCGTCAGTCTTTCAAAGACAATTTCTAAGTGTAAAAGTCCTAAAAAGCCGCATCTAAATCCAAATCCCAAAGCCAAGCTGCTCTCTTGCTCAACATGCAAAGCCGAATCATTGAGCTGCAGTTTTAAAAGAGCGTCTCTGACCGCTTCAAAATCAGAAGAATCAATCGGATAGATCCCTGCAAAGACAACAGGAGAAATGACTTTAAAGCCAGGAAGCGGCGTCGACGCTGGTATTTTATGCATCGTCACCGTATCGCCGATTTTCACATCGGCAGTATTTTTTATGTTCGCAACAAAATAGCCCACTTCTCCCGGTCTCAGCACATCGGTCGGCTTTTCATTCGGAGTGAAGACGCCCACTTCGTTGATCTCAAAAGATTTTCCTGTTGCCATGAAGCGGATGAGAGATTTTTTTGTCATCTCTCCGCTAACAATCCGGACGTAGACCATGACCCCTCGATAAGGATCGTAGTGCGAATCAAACACTAACGCTCTAAGTAAGGAATCTTCCGGCTCTTTCGGAGGGGGAACATCGGTTAAAATCCTCTCTAAAACAGGGGCGATCCCAATATTGGCCTTTGCTGAAATTAGCACGGCAGTGGAAGCGTCGATCCCGATCACTTCTTCAATTTGTTTCTTGACGCTCTCCGGATCGGCCGCAGGTAGATCGATCTTATTGATGACAGGTAAAATCTCTAAATTCCTCTCAACCGCCAAATGGACGTTTGCAAGCGTCTGCGCCTGCACGCCCTGCACCGCATCCACAACCAAAAGGGCCCCTTCGCAAGCGGAAAGAGATCTCGACACTTCGTAGGCAAAATCCACATGCCCCGGCGTATCAATCAGATTGATCTGATAGATCTGCCCATCGTCTGCCTGATAGTACATCGTCACAGGCCGGGCCTTGATCGTAATCCCTCTTTCCCTCTCCAAGTCCATGTTATCGAGGTACTGCTCTTGCATCTCTCTCGCTTCCACGGTATGCGTCAGCTCCAATAAACGGTCCGCCAACGTCGACTTGCCATGGTCAATGTGTGCAATAATAGAAAAGTTACGGATTCTCTTTCGGTCGTAAGTAAACATGTAGTTCAGTTTATGAAGTTTGAACCAATAATGCAACTCATTTTGTGAGCTTTTAGATAGTTGGGGCTTCGCCCCAAACCCCATTAAAGGACTTCGTCCTTTAAAATCCTTAGTCTTTTTATAAAAATTTTATGTCAAAAAAGAGGAGGTTATTTTTTTTGATTTGGCGATTAAGGGGAAATGGCTGGGATTTTTCAATATTGAAATACTTAAATCAACGTCAAGTGTTGGCCAATATAAATGTTCCTTATGAAGCAATTCTATGTTGTAAATGTCATTTAATGTCGCATTTTTAAAAAAAGGATGGTCTTCGTAAGGGAGAAAGAACTCTTCATCGTTTATATACAGCCAGAGTCCAAATTTTGTAATAGTGATTTCAATCGGAGAAGTGTTTTTCCCAAGCGCGGCGGATTTCATGGATATTATCCTCTACTAATGTTTGTACTTCTTTAAGTTGACGTTTTGATAAACCGTGGAAGGTTGCTAACGCAATGATTGGTTCTATCCAAAATTTTGCTTCACCCGCAGGACGCGAGATATGAACATGTTTTCTTGGTTCTTCCCGTGAAAAGAAGAAGAAACGGTAAGACCCGGCTTTAAAAACTGTCGGACACATCTCATTGCTCTATATGTAAGGTCATAGTTCATGATACCAAATGATGTTTTTACAAGATACAGGATATCCAAAACATGAAGTTCTTTCTCAAAACCCGAGGATTTTAAAGGACGAAGTCCTTTAATGGGGTTTGGGGCGAAGCCCCAATTGAGTCGAGCCTTCGCTGTTGAGTTTTTTTTGTTGGTTGAAAAATGTAAAGAAAATGTTGTGATTTAAAGAAGTTTTGATTTACTATGTCGTGCTTTGGAAAAAAATTTTGATGGATCGCATGTTTATTAGGCCGTTGGTTGGAGTTTCTGACAAGATGCAAGAACAGGGTTCTGGCAAGGGGAGGCACTATAGAGGGGATCGAAAGAAAATCGATGCGAAGGTTCAAGGAGCGGTGCAAACAAAAATTGTGGGCGGCGTGGGCTCTTTGTTTGTTTCTGTGGCAACGCCTCTTTTGCATCCGGGGCTCCGTTCTTCGATCCGAAATATGCTTCGCGCGATCCGGCAAACGAAGTTCATTGAACCGGGCCGCTGCGTGGGAGAGATGGACGCAGTTCCTTTGGGGCTTATTCCTCATGAAGGGGATAGCTGGATGAACGCTATCATGCAAATCATGCTCCGATTGCCGATGTTTCGTATGATTTTAGCCGTTTGGGCGCCGCAGAGCTATGAGCCTTTTCAGAAATTTATCGATCAATATGATGCAGATCGAAAAGCCCATTTTACGATCTCTTCTGCTTCGAGCGCAGAGTTGGTCCGCTGTCTATCTAAAAAAATGTCTTCTGAAATGTTTTTCTCTTCTCCTCATTTGTTTGAAATTTTTCGAACGATTTTATTGAGCTTAGGTTCGTCGGATTCTTCTAACCGCAAAGCTTATTCAATGGAAGAGAGCTGTTCGTTGTTAGAGTGGGATCCGCAGACGCAATCTTTGCTTGCTTTGATCCATCAAAAAATGGCGGATCAAATGCCGCGTCATCTTCTCGTGTTTGTAAAACAACATAGTTCTCTCTCTTCCATAGTGCCTAAG
The DNA here is from genome assembly GCA_036736085.1 of Chlamydiales bacterium. GTDB lineage: Bacteria > Chlamydiota > Chlamydiia > Chlamydiales > SM23-39 > SZAS-17. Next base: position 9,972 of record DAINNB010000032.1, on the reverse strand, counting down.
CAATTGTCTGATAGGGAAAAGAGGGGATATTACGATCTGCAAGGTTTTATTGAACGGCGATGCGATGGAGGAGGCGCTGAGCTGATCGCGTATGTCAAGGTCGCAGGCAAAAGTTGGTATCAATGCCGCAATCAAAGGATCTCTAAACTTCATTCTATTCATTTAGATCTTCCTCTGATCTCGAGCCGTCTTTTCTATTACAAGCGATGTACGCTGGGATAAAAAAAAGCCCAGTCTTTTGGACTGGGCTTTTTGCTTTGCGCAAAGCTAACTAAATGTTTTGCATTTAGTTGCTAGTTTGCGCGGCTCCTGCTGTAGCTTCCGCTAATACAGGCTGAGCGCTTGCAGCTGCTTTAGCTTCAGCATCTTTTTGCGCCGTGAGGGCAATAAAGCGCTTGTTCAGCGAACGGGCTGCAAAAATCCATGCTCCGATGATGAGGAACAGGATACCGCCGATGATTGGCGTAACAGCTGCGAGCGAACCGAAAGAGACGATCAAAATCTGCTGGATCAAAGATCCGCTTGATTTGCCAAGGCGTGCGCCTACGACGTCGATCGCTGCTTTTCCTTTCACTTTTGATTCCTGGTCGAGAGGGATATAGGCCATCTCTTTCGTCGGATCGAAAAGTGAATATTTCGCAGACTTGCTCATGATGTTTTGCGCCATACCGAAAAGAACGGCCAACATCAAAGGAGTTGTTCCGAGCATGGAGATAAATCCAGTCAGAGAGTCGCGGAAGATCACAAAGGAGAAGAAGCCGACACCGGTAACAAGCAAGACAACCGGAGTGATCAGAGCTCCTACGCCCCAACCGAATTTACGGATGACGTTGCCCCCGACAAAGAGCATCATCAAAATAGTGGTGATACCAGTCACGGTTGAGAACTTGCCCATGAAGGCATTGTACTCGTTTCCGTTAGGATATTGAAGTTTCAACTGAGATTTCCAGGTCACTTCAACTAAGTTGATTGCAATGCCGTAGCCGATTACGAGGATTGCAAGACAGCCGATGTAAGGAGATCTTGCCAAGAAAAGGAAGCTCTCTTTCAAAGAAAGTTTTGGCTTTTCCTTTTTTGATTTTTTTACTTCCGTCGAATCATAGAAGCGAGCGTCGGTAAGTACGTTTTTATTGATCCAATAGTAGATTCCCATAGCAAGCATAGCAGAGATGACTACGAAGGTGAGCATCCAATTGAGGGTGATTCCCCATGCATCTACGTGCGCTGGCAAGCTGGAACGGATATCGGAAAATTTAATAATGATTGGTCCTGATACCACCATGCCTAGGTTGGCTCCTAAGCCGAACATCGCGTAAAAACGCTTTGATTCGGAGACGCGGGTGATGTCATTGGCAAATCCCCAGAAAAGCAGGGAAAGAGCTACGCTGCCCCAGAGTTCGGACATGATGTAGAACAGAGCATAGGTCCAGTTTCTAAAGATCGCAATGAGGCCGGCAAAGCCTTGTGGCAAAAAGGCCTGAAGGCGGTCTGCAGCTGCTGTTGGGTGCAGGATTTCGCGATATGGATAGAGAACGAAGGCGAAAAGTGCAAAAAATACAACGAAGATGCTGATCATCGTGTAAAATAATTTTTGCTTGCTCATCAGGTTGCTTAGCTTTGAGTAGACTACCATGAAGAGAATAGCAAATGGCAGAACGCCCCACATCTTGAGGAAGGGGATCGCTTCAGCTCCTGAACCTGGCGCGGTGACGATCAGAGCGTCTTTCGTGTCGCGTAGGATGGTGTAGTTGAAGTTGATAAAGAAAAAGAGCATAAACATGGGAAGGAGCTTTTTGAGCTCGAAGCTATGGACCGGCCAAAAAAAGGACCGCCATTTCCCAAATTCTTTTACTTGAGTCTGAGACATATCAGTTTAATCCTCGAAAAGTTTATAAAGTTTAACCAAAATGACAGGTTGTTTAGACAACATAAGATGATAAACGATTACCTATTAAAAGCAAGAGAAAATAAAAACCCCCGGGATTATGGAGATCCAGGGGGTTTTTTTGTCAGGAAGAAAAAAATTAATTTTGCAGCATGTCGCTAGCGGCGAGCATGTTTTGCTGGGCTTGGATCGCTTCAACGTATCCGTTCCAGAGTTCAAGTTCTACGCGCTGTTGGCGGATAGACTGAATGAGTTCGCGCTTATAAGTAGCTAGGGATTTTTTTGGGCTGAGGATCGTGATGATCTCTTTGTCGCCAGCCAATCTAGCGATGTTGAGCATGCGCTCGAGTTGGTTGCGGGTGAAGTTCATATGGTCTCTGCGCTTGCGGGAGCCTCTAGCTGCTCTTTGTTTTGGCGCTACGCTGCTTGGTTTGTCGGAATTGATGACAAAGCGCTCGATGATCGCTGCCAATTCTTGAGGCTGTTTTACTTTCATTTTTTTAAAAGTAAAATGGTGCATGTAGCCGCCGGTTTTCATAGGAAGGTATTTGCAGAGTTCGTTTTCTTTTCTCGCTCCAATTTTCTTGATGGCGCGGTTGATGGCATCCTCAATAGAAAATTTTGTTTTTGTTTCGATTGCTTCTTCTTTTTGTGCTGCGCTCATGTTTTTATCCTATCTTTGTTCTTTTTCACCTTTGTGTGGAAGGTGTTTTAATGGTGGATTATATAAATGGTGTACATTTTTAGCAAGAAATAATGATTTTAGCCTTTTTTTCTTAAGTTCTATTCTATATAGTCATTGAAAAAATTAAACGTCGTGGGTTATGAGATCTTGGTGTTCAGCGATTTTTTTTCTTTTCTCAATCATCTTATGTGTTTTCTTTATTACGGGCTGTTCTCAAAGCGAACGGGTGCAAAGATTTAGGTCTTGGATGGAGCCTAATGGCAAAATAAAAATTCTTTCAACGATTACTCAAATTGGAGATCTAGTTGAAGAAATCGGCGGGGATCGGATTGATAGTTGGGTATTAATGCATGGAGAATTAGATCCTCATAGTTATGAGCTCGTCAAAGGCGACGATGAAAAATTTACTAAGGCTGATATTGTTTTTTTTAATGGGCTCGGGCTAGAGCATGGGGCCAGTTTAAACGCCACATTGAAGCGTCATCCGTGTGGGGTGAACTTAGGGAAGTGGATTGAGAAAATATTTCCTCAAAAAATTTTGAAAAAAAATCAATTGACGGATCCTCATATTTGGATGGATGTCTCATTATGGAAAGAGACCATAGATCCTATTTTAGAAAATCTTATTGCCCATGATCCTGAAGGGAAAGAATTTTATGAAGAGCGCGCAGCAAGACTGAAAGAAAGAATGGATTTTTTACATCAGGAGATGAAAGACTGTTTGCAAAAAGTGCCTTCGAATAAGCGCTATTTAGTGACTTCTCACGATGCCTTTCATTATTTTACAAAAACTTACTTGGCAGATCCCTCGGATGGGGAAGCTTGGACGGAAAGGTTCGCGGCTCCCGAAGGATTAGCTCCGGATGGGCAATTAAATCCTCGCGATATAGAGGCCATCATCGATTATTTGCGCGAAAAAAAGATTGCTGTTTTATTCCCCGAATCGAATGTAAGCAGGGATTCGATCAAAAAAATCGTATCTGCTGGTCGTGAATTAGGGCTTCATATTAGCATTTGTTCTGAAGCGCTCTATGGCGATGCTATGGGAGCTGGTCAAAATAAATCTTATTTTGATTCGATGCGCCATAATGCAGAGGTCATTTCCCGATATTTGGAGGAGTAAGATGGACTCGATATGCCTTGCGGAAGAACTTTATGTAAATTATGAAAAGACACCAGTGCTTTGGGATGTCTCTTTCTCTGTTCCAAAGGGAGTCTTGGTTGGTATTTTAGGACCGAACGGGGCGGGAAAAAGTTCTCTTTTAAAAGCGGCGCTAGGCCTGATCAAACCTCTTTCTGGCAAAATCGAATTTTTTCAGCAACCCCTTTCGTCTGTTCGTCAAAAAATTGCTTATGTTCCTCAGCGGCAATCAGTCGATTGGGATTTTCCGATTACAGCGATCCAAGTGGTGTTGATGGGAAGATACGGCCGCCTTGGCCTCTTTGGCCGTCCCCGCAAAGCAGATAGAGAGGCCGCGGCCAAGGCTTTGCAGCTCGTCGGCATGGCAGGGTTCGCCGATCGGCAAATCAGCCAACTTTCAGGTGGACAGCAGCAAAGGCTTTTTTTAGCTCGCGCGCTTGTACAAAATCCCGATATCTTTTTACTCGACGAGCCTTTTGCCGGAGTGGATTTGACGACGGAAAAAGAGATCATGGCTCTACTCAAAAAACAAAAAGAAGAAGGCAAGACGATCTTTATCGTGCACCACGACTTGCCGACAGTTGAGGAATATTTCGATTGGGCGATCTTGCTGAAAACCCGCCTGCTCGCCTGCGGCCCAGTGTCCGAGGTCTTTCATGCGGACCACTTGGCTAAAACATTTGGAAAAATGCCGACTGTTTTTGATGAGGCAGTAAGTTTGTCAGTCAAAACGCCAAGCGGATATTTATGATCAATTATTTTGTCGATCCTATTTTAAGGGCCCCCGCTTGGGGTTGTATGCTGATGTGTCTGAGTGCATCGCTCATCGGCGTCACTGTATTTTTGCGAAAAAAATCTCTTCTTGCTGAATCTCTCTCTCACGCTTCTTATCCCGGTGTCGTTGCGGGAGTATTCGTCCTTGCGGCTTTTTTCCCTGATCAAGGAGAGGAGTGGGCATTCCTTGCCGTTTTACTGGGCGCTTTTTTCGCTTCTTTGTTCGCTTTAAAATCAATCGAATGGCTGGAAAAGAAAGGCAAGGTTTTTGCTGATACGGCTCTTTGTTTTGTTTTGTCTGTGTTTTTTGGAGTCGGTATTGCGGCCGCCTCCGCTCTTCAGGGCTCTTATCCCGCTTGGTTTAAACAGGTGCAGATGCTCCTTTTTGGTCAAGCCGCTACGATGACGGATGTGCATATTGCGATGTACGGCAGCCTCGCTGGGCTCGTCGCCCTTTTTCTCCTTTGCATTTACCGCCCTCTGCAGGCGCTTTTATTTGATAGCGCTTATGCCAAAAGTTTAGGCGTAAGGGTAAAGTGGATCGAAAAAATAATTTTCGTTTTTCTCCTCCTATCGATCATTGTTGGAATGCGGAGTGTCGGCGTAATTTTGATGTCCGGTATGTTGATCGCGCCAGCAGTGGCTGCCCGTCAGTATACGAATCGATTATCGATGATGTTTGTTCTTTCCGGGCTTTTTGGCGTAGCGAGCGCTTTTTTAGGTTACGTCCTTTCTGTTGAAGGGTCGCTTCGCTGGAGCACTCCGGAGTTAAAATTTTCTCTTCCAACAGGTCCTTTGATTGTACTAGTGAGTGCCAGTTGGGCCCTTTTTTCTTTATGTTTTGCTCCCGGCCGTGGGATTGTGTTTCGTTTAGCTAGGATTTTTTCCTTTCGTCTTCGTTGTTTGCAAGAAAACGTGTTAAAAAGTCTTTGGAAAAAAAAGACGGCGTCTTTTCAGCAGCTAAACGGATCTCATCAAGCGTTCTCATTTGTTTTACGATGGGTTCTTTGGCGTATGGCAGCTCACGGCTGGCTGGCCCGAAACAAGGGCGAATACGAACTGACAGGGGACGGCTATCAAAAAGCGGCGGCGGTTGTTCGACTGCATCGCCTTTGGGAGGTTTATTTGACCCATTATTTGGGCAAAGAACCTCAGTCCGTGCATAGAAATGCTGAAGAGATGGAGCATATTTTAACGCCGGATTTAGAAAGAAGGCTGACTGAACTTCTAGCAAACCCTCAAAAAGATCCTCATCATCAACCTATTCCAGGCAGGAACCTTTTATGACGCCGTATTGGGATTGCCATTTCTTCTCTTTTTTTCTCATTTTTTTTCGAAGGGCGGTTTCCTTTTTTAGCCAACGGCCTCTCGCTTCTGATGAAATCCAGCTTGTCGTGCTGAGCGCAGTCGCCCTTTCTTGCGGAATTTTAAGTCCTTTTCTCGTTTTGAAGCGGATGACGATGCTGGCCAACTCTTTGTCGCATACTATTTTATTGGGAATCGCAATTGCCGCGCTTGTGGCCCGCTGCTTTTGGGGAGGGCAGTGGTTTGACGTTCCAACTCTTCTCATGGGAGCTTTGTTTGCCGCATTTTTGACAGCCCTTTGCACAGAAGTGCTCACAAAATGGTTTCGGCTGCAAGAGGATGCAAGCATCGGCCTTGTCTTTACTGTCCTTTTCGCCTTAGGGATCACAATTGTTACCCTTTATCTTCGCGATGTCCATTTGGGCATCGAGGCGATCATGGGCAATGCCGACGCTTTGCAGTTATCCGATGTCAAGCTGCCCTCTCTTTTCATCGCGATCAACGGCCTGATCATTTTTATCTTTTTCAAACAATTTCAATTAGTGAGCTTTGATCCTCATTTAGCCAAGACGTTTGGAGTGAAGGTCGGTTATTTTCGGTATGTCTTTTTATTTTTGATAGCAGCGACTTGTATCGGCGCTTTTCGGGCTGTCGGTGTAATTTTAGTTCTGACATTTTTAACAGGGCCTTATCTGATCGCCCGCTTGTTTTCTTGTCGTTTGGAAAGACTGTTAGTGCTGACGCCTCTTATCGGCGTAGTGGCCTCTTTTATCGGCGTGGCTCTGTCGCGCCATTTGTTAAATATCCATGGCTGGTCTCTTTCTACGGGGGGAATTGTCTCAACAGTGATCGGCCTTATGTATGTTGGTGCGAAAAGTTTTGTTCGGATAAGAAAAAAAGTCTCCCGCACGCGATTGATAGTAGGATCTTCATGCGAAAAAAAATCTCTGTATAAGGAAGCACCTGTTCGATAGGGAAAGCGACTATGGGCGTTGTTCGCCATCTGCCAGAGCAGTTTCAGGTCCATTCTTTGGCAGTTCATTCGAACATCGATCTTTTAGAAAAGCAGATCAACGAATTTCATCCTCAATTCGCCGTTGTTTTCGACCCAGCCTCTGCGCTGGTTTTGCAAAAACGAACACCCCATGTTCCTATTCTTTCCGGCCTTGACGGTCTGAACGTTGCAGCCAGCGATGCCGAAATTGATTTTGTCATGCTCGCTATGTCAGGCAGTGTAGGTCTTCATCCTGCATTAGCGGCCATCTCGGCCAAAAAGCAGATCGGACTTGCGAACAAAGAAATTTTAGTCATGGCAGGTGAAATGATTTCAAAGCTGGCTAAAGAGCAAAGCGTAGAACTTCTGCCGGTCGATAGCGAGCATAACGCGTTATTTCAGTGTCTCCGAAATGAGCCGCTCTCTTCGGTGCGCCGGTTGATCTTGACGGCATCAGGGGGGCCTTTCCGCACAAAAACGTTAGAGCAATTAGAAAAAGTCTCTTTGAAGGAGGCTCTTTGCCACCCCAATTGGAGTATGGGACCTAAAATTACTGTCGATTCTTCTACTCTTCTCAATAAAGGCCTCGAGATGATCGAGGCCCGCTGGCTATTTGGCATTGAGCCGGAGCGGATGGACGTCGTTGTGCATCCTCAAAGTATAGTCCATAGTTTGGTCGAATATGTGGATGGCTCAATGCTGGCCCAGCTTTCGGAGCCTAATATGGTTTTGCCGATCCAATACGCCATGACCTATCCCGAAAGAAAACCGGGGTTGCTCGCTCCGTTTGATTTTCAGAAATTTTCTCAACTGACTTTTGAGCCTCCTGATAAAGAGAAATTCCTTTGCCTTCAGCTAGCTCTTGATGCTTTGCAAGAAGGGGGGAGCTGTCCTTGCGCCTTAAATGCGGCCGGAGAGGTGTTGGTTGAACGTTTCCTCTCTGGAGGCATCTCTTGGATCAACATAGGAAGAAAGTTAGAAAAATTAATGTCTTCACATAGACGTTCAAATATGTTAAGCTTAGACTCGATTCTTTCTGTAGATCGTGAGACGAGAGAACTAGCTAGGCAGGCTTAATGAACGTGATATATATTCTTTTTGCAATTATTGGTCTTGGATTGTTGGTTTTTATTCATGAGCTGGGCCACTATTGGCTTGCTCGTCGTGCAGGAATGAAGATCGAAGTCTTTTCGATAGGGTTTGGACGTCCTGTAATCTCTTGGATGTTTCAAGATGTGAAGTGGCAGATCTGCCTTTTGCCTTTTGGAGGTTACGTTAAAATTGCAGGCATGCAAAGAGAGGGGAACGTCGAGCCGTGCGATATTCCCGATGGATTTTATAGCAAATCGCCAGGAAAAAGAATTCAAGTAGCGATTGCCGGCCCTCTCGTCAATATCCTTTTTGCCCTTTTAGGTTTTTCTCTTCTTTGGGGACTTGGTGGAAGGGACAAATCTTTTAAGGAATATACGCGCCGCATTGGCTGGGTTGAACCTTCTTCGCCTTTATATCAACAAGGAGTTCGCCCAGGTGATGTCATTGAAAAATACGACGGCAGGCCTTTTCGCGGCATAAAAGATTTGCTTGTAGCTTCCGTTATGGACGCTTCTACTATGCAGATCGAAGGGTATAAAGTAGATTATGAGGCTGGAGGAACCCATCCTTTTCACTACACTCTTAAGCAAGAAAAACCTCTAGATGGCGGCCGCATCGAAATGCGCTCGATCGGCATTTCCGACGCTGCAAGCTATTTGATCTATGGTCAATCTAATTTTCTCGAAAGTTCTCCGATCGCAAACAGCGGCATTCAACCCGGTGATCGTCTTATTTGGGCCGATGGCGAGGTCCTTTTTTCCTTAAAACAGCTCAGCCATGTGATCAATGAGTCGACTGTTTTTTTAACGGTCCGCCGCGGTGATACCGTTTTTCAAACCAAAGTTCCTCGCATCCATCTCGATGATTTAAAAATGAGCTCGTACGAGCGCGCTGAAATCGACGATTGGCAGCATGAAGTGGGTATTAAAGGGCGCCTGCAGGACCTTTCCTTCATCCCTTACAACCTTTCTCCTTCTTGCGAAATCGAGAGCCGTCTTTCTTTTATTGATGAGCAAGAGCAGATCAAAGCGTTTCAGCAATGTCAAAGATGCGCCTACTTTAATCCTCTTCAAGAGGGGGATGTGATTTTAGCCGTCGATAGCCACCCTGTAAAAACGGCCTACGATCTCTTAGAGCGCCTGCAGAAAAGAGAAGTGCTCCTCATCGTTGAAAGAAACCCCGAGTCAGTCCAAAAAGTCCTGTGGACAAAAGCCGACCAGGAATTTGATGATTTCCGTCTAAGCGATCTCCGCACTCTCGTTTCCAATATTGGCGTCGATCCTTCTCTCTCCAAAGCGGGCCATCTCCATCTTCTTCGTCCCGTCGAGCCTCTTTCCTATCGCAATTTGCCTTTTGCTGAAGAACAGAAAAAAATGATGTCAGCCGAACTGGCTAGACAAAAAAAGGCTTTAGAAGAGATCGCAAATCCTCAAATCAGAAATGAGGCGTTAAAGCAGTTTGAGCAGCAGCAAAATCGTTTAGCTTTAGGCATCTCCTTGCATGATCGGGTCGTCGTCTACAACCCCAATCCCTTTAATCAATTTTTCGATGTGATTCAAGATACTGGACTTACTCTCTCAAGTCTCTTTTCCGGTAAATTAAGCCCTAAATTCATGTCGGGCCCCGTCGGTATTGTTCAAGTCGTCCACCACAGTTGGACCGTCGGCGCCACAGAAGCCCTCTATTGGATGGCCGTCATTAGCCTCAGCCTCGGCCTTCTCAACCTCCTACCCTTGCCCGTCCTCGACGGCGGCCATATCGTTTTCGCCCTCATCGAATGGATCACAAAAAAACCGATCAAAGCCAAAACGATGGAACGGATGATGGTCCCTTTCGTCGGGCTCCTCATCGCTTTTTTTGTCTATATTACGTATCAAGATCTAGCGCGCTTGCTTGGTAGGTTTTTTTAGTTAGTTGGGGCTCTGCCCCAAGCACCGCCAAAGGACTTCGTCCTTTGGAATCCTTGTTGTTTTTTGGGAAAGGATAGGGAGAGATGAGGGGAGAACTTTTCGAGATCTAGCGCACTTGTTTGACGGTTTTTTTTTAGTTGGGGGCGCTGTTCCAAACTCCGCTAAAGGACTTCGTCCTTTAGAATC
>DAINNB010000031.1:0-14105 GCA_036736085.1 Chlamydiales bacterium | reverse complement strand
AACGTTGCGCGCTATCAGACGGCCTTTAACTGCAGTATTTTCTAGAACCATGGACTGGATCGATATTTCTCCTAACACAACCACATCTCTAACTTTAACCGTTTCCCCATTAGGAATTTTGATGAGAGCGCACCTGTTTTTTCCAACGAAAATATCTTTATCTTCTCCAAGCTCAAGAGATAATTGATCATCCGGCATAGAAAAACATCTAAAACACTGTACAACGCCCATATTCATTAAACTCGAACTCATAAAAACTCCTCGCACGTTTTGATTAGAAAAACGAAATATTGGAACACCTCTTCATTTTTTTTGTCAAAAAAAACTTACGCAAAAAGAGTTGCATTTATTTTTTGACGAAGTTAGGATGTCTACCTTTTAGGTGCCCAATGAGCGCAAGTTCTGTTTCTAAAGATTTTCTCCCTCTTCTAACGTTCCCGTTTTCCTGTCTTTCTGAAAAAAGACATATTGTTCAGCAAATCATCTCTGAGCAATATGCAAAAAACTGCGATTTCACCTTAAAAAACCTTAAAGATAAAATCCCTCAGCCAAAGACAAGCATCCCCTCTTCTTCAGAACGTTCTATAGCAGAAATCTTCTCAGAGGTGATAGGGCAGACCAATCCGCAAAGAAAACGGAGAGAAACCCGCGAACTATTCAATGAGCTGCTCGAGAAAAACCGAATTGACCTAGCTCTCAAGTTCTCACAAATGAATACAGATCCCTTAACCCGTTCGTTCGTCTTGGAAAAAATTTCCCATTCTTTAGCCAATCAACAGAAGTTCGACTCTGCTTTACAAGTCGCTCTAATGATTTTCTATGCCATGCAAAGATCGTACGCTATGAAATATGTTTCCTATCTTTTGCTTATTGAGCAAAAAACAAATCACGCATTCGAGATAGCTAAAAACATCCCAAATCCTCTAATTCAATCTTTTGCGATCAGAGATATTTCTGAAGTCTTAACGGAAAATAGGGAATATAGGCAAGCCCTTTATCTCATTCAAAGAATGCCAGATGGTCAAGAAAAGGACTTCGCTTTCGAAAATGTTGTGCAGGCTTTAGTCAAAGAACATCGCACGCATCAGGCCTTTGAAACCGCCGGAATGATCAAATCCCGCTTTATCCGATCGATAGCAGTTAAGGGGATTTTGGGAATTTCCTTAAAACAAGAAGCAATGGAAAATGAGCCCTGTACCCTGGCTAATGCAAAACAATCAGAAGAACACTTCCCCGATTTTTCTCTCTCTCCTCTGAAATCCAAAGATGTTCCGAATCTTTTTTCAATTGATGAAAGTTCATTAGCAGAAGAAATGCAAGCCCTCGAATATTTCATCATTTGCACTATTGAAGAATTAAATAGGCCCCCTTATCTAGGCCGCTACCTAGAACAAAAAAGAAAGCTGAGGGCTTTTTGCGATGAACTCTATATGATCGCCGAGCTAAATAGCGAATTATCTCAAAATAGCAGATTGGGCTATTTGCAGATCGAATTAGAACGCGTATTACAAACGATTAAGTTTAAAAAACTGTCCGCAAATTAAATCTTCAGCATTCTCAAGACAAGAAAAAATTACATTTTACGCCTCCCGCGACCGAAGAAGCGGCCAACTTTTAAATTCATTGCGGCATAATAAAAAAATTTTTCGCTTGGGCATTTGCAAATGATTTGATAAACTACATCCAAACACGAGGTAAAAGATGTTAGATTTACGAGGAAAAAAGGCATTTATCGCAGGAATTGGAGATGACCATGGCTTTGGCTGGGCGATCGCAAAATCCCTTGCAGAAGCTGGAGCAGAAATTTTAATTGGCACCTGGGCCCCTATCGTTAAAATCTTTAAAACATCCTGGGCGAATGGCAAGTTTGATGAATCCCGCAAACTAAGCAATGGACAAATGATGGAGTTTTTAAAACTCTATCCCATGGACGCCGTATATGACAACATGCAAGACGTTCCGGAAGAGGTGAAAACAAACAAACGTTATGCGGAATTTTCCCACTACGCCATCTCCGATGTTGTGGCTCAAGTAGAAGCAGACTATGGACAAATTGATATTTTAGTTCATAGCCTGGCTAATGCTCCCGAAGTAACCAAATCTCTTCTTGACACCTCCCGTCAAGGATATTTAGCGGCCATGAGCTCATCAGCCTACTCCTTTGTAAGTCTCTTGTCCCACTTTGGGCGGATCATGAAACCTCATGGTTCCGCTTTGAACCTGACTTATATCGCCTCAGAAAGAGTTTGCCCAGGTTATGGGGGCGGAATGAGTTCCGCAAAGGCGGCCCTTGAAAGCGATACAAGAACATTAGCTTGGGAAGCTGGACGAAAATGGGGAATCCGCGTGAATGCTATCTCGGCCGGAGCTCACCGAAGCCGAGCAGCGAAGGCCATCGGCATGATCGATGATATGATCGCCTATGCAAAAGCTAATGCACCTTTAACTAAAGATCTCTACGCTGAAGAAGTAGGAAATGCGGCAGCCTTTCTCCTATCACCCCTCGCTTCTGCGGTTACTGGACAAATTCTATTCGTGGATAATGGCTTGCATGCGATGGGACTTGCTATAGATAGCAAAGCCTTGCAAAATAATCCTATCTATAACGCTCATAGCGAATAGAGAACTTTCCGATTGAAAGGTCCACTTTTTGGCGCCTTTCAACGGATCTAGAGCTCAAGCAAGAAAAGATCTCCCTATGGAGCCCTCTAGATCATAAATATACTCTTTAGCGCCTATAAAGCTTGTAAGTTTACCTTTGACAAAGCAGTCTTCTCCATCAACTTCCCCCGCGTAAACAGTTCCGTTGGGATAGATGATTTCGCATTGGCCGCAAGGGTGGTCCTTTTCAAAATATCCCACATATAGAGTTCCATCGGCGTTAATTAATTTACCGAAGCCATCAAAGAGCCCCTTTTTAAATTGTCCTTCATAAACAATCTTGCCCTTATACATCAATTTGCCTTGACCATGACGTAAATTACCAGCAAATTGCCCCTCATAAGTAAATCCGTTCGCATATGTTAATTTACCTTGGCCATGACGCCCTCGTTCCCCAAATTGTCCCTGATACTCGGCTCTATTCGAAGAAGTAGATACCCCCATTCTATCACAATACCATGCCTCAAATTGCCCTTGGCGCTCATTTATAATATTCTCTGTACCCAGTCCATATCGACGACCTTGTTTAAATTGCCCTTTATAAACATAACCATCAGAGAGGGTCAATTCACCTTGGCCGTGTGCATAATCATTTTCAAACTGTCCTTTGTAATGAGCTCCATGCTTAAATAACAATTCACCATAGTCATGGCGAAGACCGGCTTCTAATTGTCCTTGGTAAATATCTCCGTTATCGTAAACCACTCTTTCTTGATTGCAAGGCTCCTCATTTTTCCTCTTTTTCGACTTTCTCTCAGACGCAACGACAGAGAAAATAGATGAATCTAATTTACGTTTGCTTATATGTTGCTTCTCTAAAATTCCAATGCTAAAAATAGCGGAATGCACTTTATCGTTTTGACCTAAAGAAGACTCGCTCTTTTCATGGTTTATTTTGATTTCGGATTTCTCAGAAAAACCAAAACTTGAAACTGAACAACTCATAAAACCTCATTTTTTCGCCGCTATTATACAAGCAAACAAAATTATATAAAATAAAAAAATAATTACTATAAATAAAAAAGAATATAACAGCCATTAATATTTTTTATTTTCGAGCTGTTTCACCATAGCCCCAAGGGCCTGCGAAAGATTTTTGCGAATTTTATTTTTAAGAGCCCAGCGGACAGGCCAAGCAAAAAAGCCGAGAATTTCTACTGAACAGCTCACTTTAGATCCTTTAGGTATCGGCTTGACAGTATAAGTGAAAACGAGACGGACAAAGAGAGTTTTCCAAAGAATGGAAAAAGACTCCCCCTCTTTCACTTGCTGCATTTGGTACTTAAACCCCGAAAGCCCCTCTTTTTTCGAAACGCCTTTTTGCCCAGAATTCATGTCTTTCTGGCCAGCTGTTGCGTGGGCTGCTTGCCAAGACGCCCAAATCCGAGACGGAGAAACTGTAGTTTCTAAACAAGCTCTCATAAAACGATCTGCGAGGACTGTTTTTTTGACAAAAGAATAGAAAAAACAAGAATGCTAAAAAAAATTCCTGCAAAAACAAACGAGCATAAGAGGCTACTTACCTGTTCAGAATAAAATGAAGAAAACCAAGCTGGCTTTTTTAAAAGTAAGATTTGATAAAAAGAACACCCAAGTCCGATTAAAGATTGAGGAATGAAATAAGGCGCAATGCTCAAAAAGCCTCGCCAAGCAGCTATGCCAGCTATAAATACGAAAGGAAATAAACAGATCCGCTGATACCAATCCAAGTAAGAAGGCTCTTCAATATACAAGCTGCCTAAAGTACCAAGACACGAAATAACCCAAATTATGTATAAACCGTACTTTTGAATCACTGCGCCACCTCAACGCGAACTTTAGAAGGTCTTCCTTGGGCTACAAGAAGGGCTGCCGCAGCCATAAAAATAAAAACGGCTACAGTCACCATAATAAGAAAACGGGGAGGTTTAGAGTCCATATTTTATCCCTTGATCTGAGCTATAAGCATGGCAGCTCTCCCCCTCATTTGTAAAGAAAAAAAAATCAACCCTTTATAAATCAAAATTTTACACTTTCTCACCCACATTTTATTAAACGTTTACCCTTCATAAAAGAAGTAAAAAATATTTCACAAAATTCCCTGATGACTTTTATCTACTGTCTGCTGTATAAATATCGAGGAATGTAAATCTGGAATTATGGCGTTAGGAGAAAAAAAAGCTCCTTGGGTTCGGTTGCGAGAGCGGCTGTGGCCTATACAAGCATTTGAGCTAAAGAAGTTCGTCCCCCTTATTTTCATCAAATTTTTTATTTCGATGACCTACGGGGTGTTGACGACAATGAAAGACGCCTTTGTGGTCACCGCAAAGGGCGGCGGAGCAGAAGTCATCCCAATTTTAAAAGGATGGCTCGTTCTGCCGATAGCACTAGGAGCCACACTCCTTTACACTAAACTCACCAATAAGTTTCGCAGATCTGTGCTCTTTTATGGGATCATTGCTACGTTCATGGCAATTGTCGCGCTTTTTGGTTTCGTCCTTTACCCTAATGTCGAAGCACTTTCCCCCCACGCTTCTGCAGACTGGCTTCTTCAGGTCTTAGGGCCGGAAAATAGTCACTGGGTATCCATCTACCGCAACTGGATCCAATCTCTCTTTTTCGTCACAGCCGAATTATGGGGAAGCATCGTTATTTTTCTGCTCTTCTGGGGTTTCGTCAATCATATCTGCAATTTCAATGAAGCCAAGCGAAGCTATAACCTGTTTGTCGCCGGCGGAGACATGGCCCAAATTTTAGTCGGCCCCTTAGTGTTTTACTTCACTCAAAAATATGTCGGCGAACAGTTCAATCTGGCCCTTAAAAGCTTGGTCTGCTTCATCCTTTTCTTTGGGGCTATGATCATGCTCCTGCACTATTTTTTAACAAGACAAGTCCTATCGAAAGACGAAAGGCTTTATCAGCCAGAGGCCAAAGATCAAGCTTTTGATCAAAAAACAAAGCTCTCTCTTCTCGAGAGCATGAAATTTATTGTCCGTTCAAAATATCTCCGCTGCATTGCTATGATGGTGATTGCTTACGGCCTTACGATCAACCTGACCGAGGTCACCTGGAAGGCCAATCTAAAACTGTCCTTTCCTGACACAGGGGCATATCAAGGCTTTATGGCAAAGATCAGCTCATCTGTCGGCTCTTGCTCTCTCTTCGCCACTCTCTTTTTAGGCGGGATGACAATCAGAGTCCTCGGCTGGAGATTTTCGGCTCTTCTACCTCCCGTGATTATTGGCTCAACGAGCTTGATTTTCTTAACGCTATTTATCCACCCTGAATGGGTTGCGCCAATAAGCAACTATTTTAACATGACCCCTTTAATGCTCATCGTCATCTTTGGAGCTTTCCAAAATATATCGACCAAAATGATGAAGTATGCCTTTTTTGACCCGACAAAAGAAATGTCATACATCCCCTTGGATCAAGAATCAAAAGTAAAAGGAAAAGCAGCCATCGACGTTGTTGGATCGCGCCTAGGGAAATCTGGAGCGGCTTGGATCCAAATCGTTTTAATTCAAATAGCAGGAACAGGTTCTGTACTCTCTATTACCCACTTCCTTTTGCCTGTCATTGCATGTACAGTGATTTGCTGGATTTGGTCGATCCGCTCACTGAATAAACAGTTTGTAAAATCTGGCGTTTGGACCACTTCCGGCGCAGCTTGAACCGCTAAAAATCCAGAATCCAATCGACAAGCAAAGCATCCAGCCAATAAAACCCCTTGTCTGTAGCGGGGTTTCCTAAATATCCCATATGCCCTCCCTTCTTCGTCTTGAACAAATCAACCGAAGAAGGAAGCTGAAATTGATCGAGAGAGCGGCAAGAAATAATCGGATCATCTTCAGAGAGAAGAATTTTAGTGGGCAGCTCAATGTCGGGAACGACATGGGCTGCACTGCATTTATTGTAATAATCATCCGCGTCACGAAAGCCGCAAGTCGGCGCCGTGTAAAGCTGGTCAAATTCATATAATTTTAAATTGCGCGGCAGACGTACCGGCGGCAGATCTTTGAATTTCCGATGCCTATAATGAACATCGGCCCGAAGCAATTTATAAAAATACCTTTCGTACATAGCATTGGAAGGGTCGCCCAGCATCTGCACGCTAGAGTATAAATCAACAGGCGGAGATACAGCGATCACCCCTTTTAAAAAATGCCCTCCTAAACCACCTAGCTCTCCAGCTAATTTCAAAACTAAGTTTCCACCCAACGAAAAACCGATCAGTACGATAGGCGACTCAGGCTGTTCTATATGAAGACATTTAATAGCAGCAAACACATCTTCGCTTCGACCGCTATGATAAATGTTTTTAGCCAACCCCTTGCCGGAACCGCAGTTGCGCATATTATAACGGACTGAGCGAATCCCCATGGGTTCCAATTTTTTCACCATTCTCACTAAATTCGGAGACTGATGCGAGCCGCAGAGGCCATGAACCAATAGCACTGTAATATCCGTCGGCTTCCAATTCCAAGGAGTTGTCACTTCTAGGGCGAGTTTATCCCCGTCTGCCAAATGAACCAACTTTGTTTCTGAAGAGGGAGCCCAAAGAAAATTACATAACGAATTGATAATCGTCTGTTTATGAGGATCTGTAAATAAGGGAAAAGGGTCAAAAGGAAGCTCCTGGCTCATGATCAAATCCCTAAAACGTCCACCCCTTATTATTAAATAAAAATAATAAGCTGTAAAGTTTTATTTTTATTTAAAAAAAGGAAATCCTCTTTTAATAGGAATATCATAATAAATAACTAAAGATTCCTCGCCAGGATTTCTGCTACTTAAACTTGCATTGGATAAGTGGTAAAAATGAACGCCAAAACGATGGCCATCCAAAGATTGGTAAGCAAACTCTACTCCTGATCTGAATTCAACAGGATAGCCGAGATTTTTTCCATGCCCAGCAGAATAATAGCCAGCTGCGAATCCAGGAGCAATTAAAAAGTGATCCCAAAACAACAAATCAAAGTTCAATCCTGCATATGCATAAACGCTCTCTGTAGCGGTTCCCATGATCCCTACTAAAGGACGGAACTCTAAAAACGACCAAGGAGAAGAAAGACATTTAAGAAGGAATTTATATTCCACTTCAAATTCCCACGTCCGATGTTTTTCTCTTGTAAAATCAAAAGCTCCCATCGCAAATGAGAGTAGATGAGGAGGCGCTGCAGCATGTAAATGACAGTTAAAAGCAATGCATGATGCAAAAAGAAAAAGGGAAGCTCGAAAAAATTTCATTGTCCAGCCATCGCAAATTCCCCTAGTTCTACGAAAAAAAAATTTGTGTGTCAAAAAAATCACGATTTGCTAGTCTGTCAGGCCATATTTTTTAACTAGGAGAAAGGTATGAAAAAAACTTCTAAATTTCTAAAGTCTATTGCTCTTTTTACTTTGTTGCTCCCCAATTTGATACTGGCAGAAAATGAGCGGATTTCTGTCGGCGCGCCACCAGAACAAGTAGAGATCCTCGACGATTTTGATTCTGAAGAGACAAGCGAATGTCTAGATTCTACGCGCACCGGTTTTTTTCACAGCTATCCACCCATTTACTATCCAGCTTCTTCACATTGGATAATGAAAATTTCCGCCCTTGGAGATTCACTGGAGATTGAAAACGGAGCCGTCTTTGAATTTGATCCTTGGGATGGACAAAAAGCTCTCTATTGGAAAGCGCAAACTCCGATCACGATCACACAAAACCGCACGTGGTTTTCGAAATACTCTTATCGCATCATTGAACAAAGTACAGGCGAATCAATTCCTGCGAATTTGAAATTAGGTCCTTTTGAAAACAGCGAGTACACCCACTTTCTTGCGATCATCGACAGAAACCAAGGCGCCGTAGCTTTGACGAACAACCTAAGTTTGTCGATCTGTCCAGACGATGAAAAGGCTTTTGCTACCTGGCATGAAGGGCAAGCGATCATTATCGGCATCAATAGCGGCTGGCAGAGCAAAACGTACAATTTGATCCTCATCAACGTGAATAAAAACAACTTTGTCCGTGCAAAACAGTTTTAAGGTGATGTCATGGAACGAACACAACAAAATAGCAGCTTTGATCCTGCAGAGATTCAAAGTAGAATAGTCATGTTCCCCCCTGAAGGGGGAACTTCATGCGACCATCGAGTGACTGCGATAGCTCTCATTACGATCGCTGCTCTAACGAGTTTTCTTTTATTCTCTACAGCAATAGGCATTGGCCTTTCTCTCATCAGCGCAGGACTCATTGTTTGGGTGCTTGCCGATCAATGCTCTACAACTGATTGGAGCAAGTGTGGGGAAACTGCCATTGATCTTCTCGCTCTCTTTGCAGAAGCTGGCAATTCTTCTACTCAAGAAGGAAGACAAGAAAGAGGCAGAAGAGTTCAAATAGAAAACTCCCATTCCGCAACATTAAATTCTTACGAACATAGCAGCGAAAGAACCCGAGATCGAAGAGAAGCATCTCCACCCAGATCTTTTGATTTCGGAAATGGCCCCAGAGTACCCGTTCATACGAGTACGCCTTCTTCTTCAGGAACCCCGGGCTATAGGCTTATCAGCAAAGCGCCTGAGACGGAGCGAGGACCCAGAGTTTCAACGCCGAATGCGGCGCCATCTTTAACACCTTCTCAAGGCTCTCAACAAGTCAAGATGCCGAACACTGCTGTACAGACGCAAGGAGCAAGAGTTGGGCTCGGTTCCACCGAGACTCCTTCAGCGCCCCCGAGCGCTCGACTTATCAGCAATGCACCTGAGACGGAGCGAGGAGCTAGAGTTCCAACGCCGAATGCGCCAGCAACTCTCGCCCCTCCACCCGGATCTCAACTAGTCAAAGGGGCAGGTCCCACTCCACAGCCTCAAGGCGCAAGGGTTTCCATGCCTAATGAATCTTCGTCTCTAAGTCCAGGATTCGGATTACCCATTACTAGTGCAGGAACTAACCATTCTGAGATCGCAGCTAGGGTTGGAGTAGGAGGCGGTATATCGCCAAGTATACTTCCTTTTCTAGCAAGTAAAATTCCGTCTAAGGTGAATCAATAGGAAGGTGAGTTTCTACAAGATCATTACAACAAGACACAAACTATTTTATACGAGGTAATCATGTACGATAATCGACTTGGAAGAGGTTCTGGACCCTACTCTTCTCAATCTTATGGAAGAGGCGGACTTCAATCATCGGGATTAGGGCCTATGTCAGGTCCTCCGCTAAGCGCTGGAAGAGCGGAAAACATATCGAGTTTAGGTCAACAATCAATGGCAGGAAATGTCGGAGCCCGCGTGCCCGTAGGTTCCAGTAACCCAGCTCCTAGCTCATATTGTCCTGGCGGACCGAACCTAGCTTCAAGAGCCATTGTACCGCCTCCTGGAGCCGAACCTGCGCCTTACCTAGGACCTTCTATGCATCAGTACATGCCAAGCGGCATACCGGGCAACTCTGGTGCTCGAGTACCCGTAGGTTCAAATCAAGGTTCATCGTCAGCGCCGAGCCCGCTTCAACCTCCGCCAGGCTATGTGCGATCCCCTTACGGATCTAGAACGAGCGGCTGGGAGTCATAAATTTCATTTAGCGATTGGGCTTACCCAATCGCTATTTCTCAAAAAACAACAGGATTCCACAAGGACGAAGTCCTTTGGCGGGGTTTGGGGCAGAGCCCCAACTACACCACATCTGCAGCGCAGCGAAAACCGTAGGTGCCATTGACGGCTCCTGGGTTGTTGCGATGGCGGTGCGCGCAGCGAAGATCATCTTTCAAGCTTTTCCAGCAGCCGCCTCGCAGAACGCGATAGACGCCTTGAGGAGGACCTTGAGGATTATCAGGTTCGACGAGAGAAGCGTCGTAGTAATTATATGCATACCAATCTTGACACCACTCGTAAACGTTTCCTCCCATATCATAAAGACCGAGAGTATTGGGAGCGTAGCTTGAAACAGGAGTCGTATCGGAGCTGAAGAAATTGGCATGAATTTTCTCAATTTCATTGCCTGTTGGATAAAGAAAATGATCGCGGCCGCTAGTAGCAGCAACTTCCCATTCTGCCTCTGTAGGAAGGCGCTTACCAATCCACTTGGCATAAGCAACAGCCCCATACCAAGTCACGCCAACGACTGGATGCTTGGCGTAGCCCGATTCAATAACGAGCTTGCCGCAGCTTCTTTTAATGCGGGAATCTCTTAAACGAATGATGTCATTGTTGTTTCCATCTTTTTCACCGCCCATCGCTAACAAAAAGCGGACAAACTGCTCATTTGTTACCGGATGGATATCGAGAGCAAAGCTGGATAATTTTACAGCATGGCGAGGCATTTCATCTCGAGAACCCTCGTTGCTTCCACGGAAATACATCCCCCCAGAAATGACTACCATTTCCGTAAAAAGAGGTTCAATCTCTTGGATTTCCGTTTTTTTAGGTTCATAGTGTGAAACTAATGTGTCTCTTTGAAAAATCGCACCAGGATCAGGTTCGTATTCAGGACGAGTGATTTCTTGAGGTTTTAAGACGGGTTTCAAAACCTCCGGAGCCGAAGAGACTGTAGATTTAGCCGCTTCATGTTCCTTAGGAAATTCAAACGACATCTGAAAAATACTGTCTAAATGAGAGTCTCCTTCCACTGCCTGAGAAGTTTCTTTTGATGCGCAGCGTGGAGCTGATAAATATTCATGCATCGCCTGTACAAATTTCTGCGGACGGGCATGAGGGTTGCTTTGCAAACAACGATGGATCAACAAATCCCAATTTTTTTTCAAATCAGCAGCCAGCTTGGAAGGTAGCTCAAAACATCCCTCCGGCGTCTTTCCTGTTAAAAGAAAATAAGCCAAGATACCGAAGGAGAAAGCATCCACTTTAGCATCCGTCTCATACTCATGAAAGTCTTTTTGCTCAGGAGCTAAAAAAGAAAAGTTGCGAACAAACGTGCGACTCATCTGTTGAGCTTTGTCCCCGCTCGCAGGAGTTCTAGACATAAGCGTCTTGGCAGCTTCCTCGCAAAGACGAAGAAAAGAGATTCCTTCGCCGATCCATCGGTTTAAACCAAAATCAGAAAGAAGCAATTTAACACCCGGTTCCGATGCAACGACCAAAATATTCGTAAGCTTCAAGGAACCGTGAACAACTCCAGAGGCATGCGCATGATCGAGAGCCGATGCGACTTGCATTAAAAGCGCTTCGAGATCCGCTTCGCTAAGAGATTTTCCTTTAAGCGCTAAATAACGATCGAGATTCATTGTCTCGCCTAAGCTATCGACAATAGGATCCATCACTAAAAAACAACAGCCTTCACAACTGGAAACATTATGAATTTTCACAATATGAGGATGATCCAAAGCAGCAATATCAGCTACCTTAGCCTCAAACCTCCTCATAAAGCCTAAATCGGAGCAAACATGAGGCGGCAAAACTTTTAAAGCAAATGTCCGTTTAATGAATCGATGCTCGGCTAAATACACTTCGCCAAAAGCGCCTCGGCCTAAAGACTTTTGAATAACATAATCTCCAAAAGCCTCTCGATCAAGAGAAGACAAGCCTAGCGTTTGATCTCCAGCCTGAGAACGATCATCGAGATCACTCAACTCTGAACCTAGCGGTGCATGATACAACATGAAATCCCATTTATTGATAGGAGAACTTTCCCCGTAGTGTATTCATATCCCAAGAAAGAATTTTGAGCAAGTAAACTAAATCACACCAAGAAACTTTGCAAAATACCAAGCTCCGACTAATGTGGCCACGATCACTAATCCCCAAACCGCATTGGGCATCCAACGGATTCCCCCGTGAGGGCTTCCTCTCATCTCCATCGTGCCGATTCCATAAGCAAAATCTTGCTTTTCAGGAGGCAGCCTGAATGCGTCAGGATATTCTTTTGAGAGCCTATCCTGATCATATCCTAAAAAACCTGCATACTGACGAATAAAACCAACCGCATAAACGGTTGAAATGAACTGGTTGATCCGGCCTTCTTCAATCGCCTGCAAGTAAAGAGAACGAATAGAAATGGCGTTTTCTACTTCTTTTAAAGATAGGTTCATCTCTTCCCGCTTTCCGCGAAAATCCTCACCCATTTTTTTCAATCCTTCATTCATCTTAACCGACCTCTTCAGTAAAATAGAATCATATCCGACTTGAGCAATTCCGTCCAACGACTTAATATAGCTAGCGTGATAAACTATTGCAAAAATGGGGCTCCGCCCCAAAAATGGGAACGCGTATTATGGCCAAAACTTCATGCTTTACGGCATCGATTGATATAAAATTAGCGGACAAACTGAAACAAGATTTGCTTGGGCAAGGGTTTGAGCTCACTCAGCCGCCTTATACGATATTTGCTGCAAAAAAAAAAAGAGTTTCCTGCGCGCTGTATGAGTCGGGCAAGCTGACGGTGCAAGGAAAAGAGATGGATACATTCATTGAGTTTTATCTGGAGCCGGAAATTTTAGGAGAATTTCGTTTTTCCCACCCTGAGGCCCACCTTGATGTGAAAAGTCACATAGGGATGGATGAGGCCGGGAAGGGAGATTTTTTTGGACCTCTTAGCATTGCGGCAGTTTATGCTGATGAGAAAGGGATTATAGAAATGCAGAAAATGGGAGTTAAGGATAGTAAAAAGCTGGGAGATGAGGCTATCGTTAAAATGGCCTATAAAATCCGTAGCGCATTTCCTTTTACTTTGATCCGTTTATTTCCTCAGAAATATAATGAACTTCATGCTAAATTCAAAAATTTAAACCGCCTTATGGCTTGGGCCCATACAGCAGCTCTTAGCGATTTAAGCCAAAAGACGGGATGCAAAGAAGCTATTTTGGACCAATTTGCAAACCAGACGCTCATGGAATCTTTTTTAAAGCAGAAAAAATTGGATGTTCATCTTGAACAAAAAGTAAGAGGCGAAGAAGATTTAGTCGTGGCCGCTGCATCAATTGTGGCCCGAGCGGGTTTTGTGGAAGGGATGAAAACATTAAGCGAAGAATTTGGATTCGAATTGCCAAAAGGAGCAAATAGCCAAGTCATTAAAGCTGCAAGACAAATTATCGCAACCCATGGAAAAGAAGCTTTGGGTCGAGCTGTAAAAACACATTTTAAAACGATGCTAGAACTATGATCAACCGTCTGTCGATTCAAAATCTCATCTTAATCGAAAAAGCAGATATCCTATTTGACAAAGGCTTGCAGATCATTACAGGCGAAACAGGATCTGGGAAATCAGTGCTCCTTGGGGCTCTCAAGCTTTTATTAGGAGCAAAAGCAGATGTAGAATCCATTCGCAGCGGGGCTTCCATGGCTGCCGTCGAAGCGGAGCTCACCCTCCACCAACCGCTTAATTGGCTAGAAGAAGAAGGGGTTAATCTTTCTACTCAGGGACCTTTTTTAATTCGAAGAGAAATCCATCGTTCCGGAAAAAACCTCTGTTTTTTTGAAGATCATAGGTACCGCTTACGGCTCTGAGGGTTTGATCCCCACCTTTACCGGCT
>DAINNB010000030.1:0-14145 GCA_036736085.1 Chlamydiales bacterium | reverse complement strand
CAATGGTTTGAGAGCAAGGAGATCCTTATCCGCAGCTATTTATGCAACAACGCCTCTTTGTTCTAGCTGCTGATTTGGAATCAATAAGACAAAGTGTCATTTCTATGAGCTTATCTTTTTTGAACTTTTTTTTCATCACTTACACAACCTCTTTTTTTCTCGACGCAAACAACTGTATACAAGCGATTTATAGACAACAAAATAATTTATTTTACATTTTACATAACAGAAAGTACACTGCCCCATTCTTTTTAATCCATCAGAACAAGGAGCTAGCCATAAATAAAACAAGACTTACTACAGCTGCATTAGTAATCGCGCTAACTTTCAGCTATCCAGAACAGTCTTACGCATCCGAATATTATTATATGTCAACAAAACAGAATGAGCAGGCCCCTTCCCAAGAAGACAAGGCTATATTATATTTAACCTGC
This sequence comes from Chlamydiales bacterium, assembly GCA_036736085.1. Taxonomy (GTDB): domain Bacteria; phylum Chlamydiota; class Chlamydiia; order Chlamydiales; family SM23-39; genus SZAS-17. The sequence goes on along the minus strand of DAINNB010000030.1, from coordinate 13,711 downwards.
GGATATTCAAATTTAATCTCAAATAATTACCAAGACGCAATAGATGACTATCAAAAAGCATCCAAATTACTATCCAATTCAAATGACCCAGGAATTAATTTTTTAATTTCTTTTGGCTCTCTTGTAGCTTGCGATCATTTACATTTACCTCAACTTGCTCAATCGCACGTTAATAACATCAGAAATTTAATAAACAATAACTTTCAAGACAAAGAAGAATCGCAAGAATATACTTCCCAAAATTATCAGGCAATTATCGACAGTTTAACATCTCTCGCACAAACATCAGTTTCCGAGGAAACTAAAAATTTATTAACATCTTTTATCTCCGAAATTTTCCCATCTGAACCAAGTTCTCTTACATCTTTTGTTGTTAAACAAGGTTTGCCATGTTCCCTGCACAACACAATTCCTTGTAAATCAAAATCAGGACTCTCTTTCTGGAAAAAAGCTGAAAACTTAGCTAAAAGAATCGCAAGAACTTGGGATAAAATTTACAAAATCTATAAGCAAATGAGAGAAGTAGAAGATGATTTAAAAAGCAGATTCGAAAAAGAAGAAAAATAAGAAATGAAAACGGTTCAACTGACTTTATTTTTATTATTACCTATTTGCGCCTTTTCTTTAGAAGAAAATCTCGATGATCTACCAGGAGAACACGCAGAAGATTTGGCTGAATTGAATATTCCTTCTTTGCTTCAACAGCCGCAAGGATTCCAAGATATTCAAATTTCCTCTCCAAGCTTCGTAACGGGTTCTTTAAAAAAATCTTGGGTAGCTGTCGGCCTGTCAGCTTTGCTGCCAGGCCTAGGACACGTCTATTTAGGTGATATGCAAACGGCTGGAGGTCTCATAGGAAGTACAGGTCTAGGAATAGGACTTCATTCCGCAGGCAAAAACGAAGAATTCGTTCGATCCACTAGCGCTCTTACCATAGAGACAACTTGGTTATATGGAATCTATGCTGCCTATCGAGATACTCGAATCTCTAATGGAACAAAAAACTACTCCTATCAGATGCCAACAGATAGTTTTCTCGATCTAACTTCAGCTCCTTTTCGATTGCAGGTATTAAAAAAACCGGAGGTATGGGGAGGCTTGCTCGGTTCTCTGGCGTTAGCAGTCGCTGTAACTTATTTAGCTTTTCCCGATGAACATATTCATCCTTCTTTTTCTTTAACAAGGACTTTATCCCCCTTAACTGCACTGCCTATAGGCATTGGAGAAGAAGCTTTTTTTCGAGGCTTTTTACAATCGCAAATTTCTGAATGGTCTAATCCTTGGGGAGGCATTATCTCTTCATCCTTAGCTTTTGGAGCGATGCATATGCCCAATGCATGGGATTTACCATCTAAAGAAAGAAGAAACTATTATAAAATCATCGTCCCATTTATTACCCTGTCAGGTCTTTACGATGGCTGGCTAACCTATAAAAACCATTCGCTTGAATCTAGCGTAGCTATCCATACATGGTACGATGGCATACTCTTTACACTTGGTTCATTAGCAGGCCAAGCCGCAATCAGAGGGCGATCCGATATGTGCATTGCGTTTTCTTTTTAGTCTAGGCAAAAAAACAGAAAAACCACTTTGATTGATCTTAAGATAAAAGTCGTTGTATCATAGAGAATTAACTAGTCGGAGAGGTTTATGGAAAAAGCTGGCAGCATAAACATAGATGGGTTCGAGCTGAGATATCAGATTGAGGGAGAAGGCCAAGATGCGCTCGTCATCGGGAGCTCGATCTATTACCCTCGCAGTTTTTCTCAAAACCTCCGAAAATCCCTTCGGCTCCATTTTGTCGACTACCGAGGATTTGCCAAGCCACCAGAAGAAGGGATTTCTAAAATTCCTACATTCGATGAACTCATCGACGATATAGAAAAAGTAAGACAACATCTTTCTCTCAAAAAGTGCATCATTATGGGGCATTCAGCCCATTCGCTTTTGATTTTGGAATATGCGAAAAAATACCCTCAGCCTATTTCTCATGTTGTCATGATCGGGATTTCCCCTAACTTAGGCCCTGAATATGCCGCGATGGCAGAGCGCAATTGGGAAGAGTCTGTATGGCCTGAGAGAAAGGCTGCTTTAGCTGAAAACGTTCGAAAATTTCCAGACGAAGAGCTCGCTCAATTGCCTCTCGCCGAAATATTTGTCAAATGGAACGTGCGCCGCGCACCTCAAAGCTGGTTTGACTTTCATTTCGACTCCTCTTCTCTATGGAAAGGGATTTTGCCTAACATGCCCATCTTGGATTTTTTCTACGGCGTCGCTCTTCGGGACCTAGACGTTGCGAAAGGACTGGAAACTTTTCATCTGCCTGTCTTTTTGGCCCTTGGACGGTTCGATTACATCATCGCGCCGGCCAGCAGCTGGGACCCGCTTCGTCCAAAATTTGAGCGTTTGACAGTGCGGATCTTTGAAAGGAGCGCTCACAGTCCTCACTATGAAGAGCCGGCTCATTTTGATGCGGAATTGTTAGCTTGGCTAAAAGAACAATGATGGAGCCCTATCGGATAGATCAAGCAGGCAAAGAGGATCTCGAAACGCTCGATGCCGCGTTGACCGATTATAATATCCAAGTAGCCAAAGAGCTTCCCCGAGCCGAAATAACAAGGCTTGATTTTACGATTAAAGATGAAAACGGGCTTCTTTTAGGCGGCATTCAGGCTTATCGGGTCAATTGGGGTATTTTGCATATCGAGCTTTTGTATGTAGATGGCAGCCATCGGGGGCGTGGCATCGCCTCGAGCTTATTGGCCCATGTGGAGAAAATCGCTAAAGACCATCAATGCTACCTAGCTCATCTGAGCACTTTTGATTTTCAAGCTAAGGATTTTTATATTAAACAGGGCTATGAGGTTTTCGGAATCTTGGAAAACGCGCCGAAAGGACACTGCCGCTATTATACCCAAGGTGATCCAAAATTTGGTTGCTAGGAGGGTTCAAAGCGCCAAAAATCGATTGTTGCAAAGAGGGGTTGTATTGATTAATACTACCCCTCTTTCCAACAATCGATTTTTGGCAGCTTTCAATCCCTCCTAGCAACCAAATTTTGAATCACGTTGGGTATACATGAAAAAAGAGCTGTGATGGGAAAAATAGTCTCTTACAAAGAACTGATTGGATTTTTTTGGACCTTCATACGCCGGCAAAGATGGACGTTTGCTTCCATCTTGGTTCAAGATTGCCTCAATTGTCTCGATTCGCTCCTTTGGCCTTTTATCTTGCGTTGGGTGATCGATATTTTCTCGCAATATGAAACCGAAAGGACGCTTGCTTGGGAATCCCTTCAAACTCCGATCTTAGTCAGCATTGGGCTGATCTTATTTATTGAGATCAACTCCCGCACGATGGGATTCCTCATGGCAAAAGCAGTTCCCAAAGTGCAAGCCGACATCCGCATGGCCATGTTCGATCATGTTCAACGCCACACGCCCCATTATTTCAGCGAGCGTTTTGCCGGCAGCATGGCAAACAAGATCAATGACATGACAACTCAAATGGAATCTATCTTACAGCAGTTGTTCTGGCCGATTATCTCCTCTATTGCCACATCCATCTTAGGAGGGATTTTTCTTTCGTTCGTCCATCCCATTCTTTCGATGATCTTGATTGGCTGGGTGATTGTCCATTTAACTATTTGCTTGCTCTTTAGCAAAACATGCGATCGATATGAACATGAGCACGGCGAATCGCGGAGCGAACTTTTAGGGAAAATCGTCGACAGTCTGACGAATTATCTCTCTGTCAATTTATTCTACCGATTTAGTTATGAAAAAAACGCTCTCATCCCCTTTCAAACCAAAGAAAAAGAAACCAACATTTTCGCCAGAAAACATGTCGAGAAAATGCGCAGTGTCACTTCATTTTTTTATACGACATTGTGTTTTCTTGGGATCAATGGATTTGTCATCTATTTATGGCTTCACCACCAAATTTCCACAGGTGAAGTAGCCCAAGTTTTCGGCACCATGTGGAACATCGCCGCAATCATGTGGGCAGTCGGAGGCGCTTTGCCTCTCTTTTTTCAATCTTTCGGCATCGCCAAGCAAGCCTATTCAGTCATGCTCGACCCTCAAGACATTCTTGATAAGCCAAAAGCTAAAGAATTGCAGATCAAAGCCGGCGAAATTATCTTCAAACACGTCTCATTCCAATATGGAAAGAAAAAACTCTTTAAGAACGTTCAAGCTCATATTCGAGGCGGAGAAAAAGTAGGGCTTGTAGGGTTTACAGGAGCCGGCAAATCTACCTTTATTAATTTGATCCTTCGTTTTTTCCCCTTGCATGAAGGCAAAATTTTGATCGATGGCGAGCCTATTTCTGATGTCACTCTAGAATCTCTCCGTCGCCAAATTGCGCTCATCCCTCAAGATCCCATTCTTTTTCACCGTACTTTGAGGGAAAACATCTCTTACGGCAAACCCGATGCAACGGAGGACGAAATTTATCAAGCAGCTAAACTGGCACATTGCCATGAGTTTATTGAGCAGATTCCTGGAGGCTATGAAGCAAAAGTGGGAGAAAGAGGGACAAAACTCTCTGGAGGAGAAAAACAGCGAATCGCAATCGCACGCGCAATCCTCGTCAACGCCCCTATCCTCATTCTAGATGAAGCTACTTCCTCATTGGATTCTGTCACAGAAAAATACATCCACGACAGTTTGAAACAATTAATGCAAAACCGAACCACGATTGTGATCGCGCACCGGCTATCAACGCTCTCTCACATGGACCGCATTTTGGTGTTTGACCAAGGGCAAATCGTAGAAGAAGGTTCTCACGCTTCTTTGATGAACCAAAAAGGGTTATATGCCCGCATGTGGAATATGCAGGTAGGGGGCTTTTTACCAGAGCTACCTAATAACGAAGCGACGCCAAGCTCGCACCTGAATAGTTGACTATTGAGGGATAGATTCCTTGGCCAAATGTAATGCAGCGTTCGCCCAATGATAAAGATGTTCAGGAGAGCCCGGCTGAGAGCTATCCATAAATCTTTCTACATACCACTCCCATGAATGTGGAACCTCTTGAATTTCAACAAATGGCTTAAAGCCATTTGAATGGTAAGCATACTCCAAGAGTTCAAAGTAAATACCAAGGAGGACAAATTTTTTACACAAAAGATAGTGCCGCCATTCTTCATCATTGGCTGTGTATCCAAGATAGGTAGATAGATACTCCCCTTCTAATTCAGGATTAAAATTCAATGTACAGACGCTATAGGCTAGATCAAAGAAGGGATCATCATAACAAGCTCCTTCCCAATCAATGATCAAGACGGAACCTTCCTTTGTAAGGAACATATTTTTACCATGAAGATCGCCATGGATCATCGATTGTGGATACCCCTGGGCTTCAAGTTTCAGATGCAACTCTTCAATTTCACTCATAGTTTTAGCGCAACTTTCATTTATTAAAGAATGACATTTAAGTTTACTACAATTGTGACGTATTTTATCGATAAGACGCATAAGAGGAAAAGGCGCTTTAGGAATACTATGGACTTGGTGCAAAGCAGAAGTTATAGGTAAGATTGCAAGTTTTGCCTCATCGAGAGAAATCGTTTTCGCATCATTGACGTAAGCCATTAAAATGATGCCTTTCTCAGCATCCATATGATAAACATGGGGAGCAACACCCTGCTTGGAAACGAGTTCCAGCATATAATATTCATGAGGCAAGGATTTAGAAGGATCTAAAAAACGAAGGGCATATTGATTTTCAGGCGTTTTAAGTGGAATAACTTGGCTGAAGACCATCCTCCTCTTAGCGATCTAACCTCAACTTTCTTCTTTTCACTTTCCGTAAAATACGAATCGATGAACGCGGTAAGACGGTCTGCTTTTTTATCTATCTGAAGAGGGAGCATTGAATCTTTATCTGAACCAACAAGAAAACTTAATGGCACAAAAGCAATAGCAAAAATAATTAAAAAAATATTTTCCACTAAAACACCAAAAAACTAATGCATTTGAATTTTAGTCAAAAACTTAAATAAAGTTAAAGTTCAACGAAATCGAATTTTGCACGGGATAAACATTGGTGAAAAACATCGGCATCATAAAACCTCGTTCAACGAAAAAAGGCCGCGCGTGCGGTTTTTTGCGAAAAACATGATTGGCATGATGATTGTGTCTTTTGGCGACTCCAACGTAAAGTATAGGCTCTGGCTGGTAATAATAAAAGGCTCTCGCAGGAACAAAGACAACTCGTTGGGGCGCCCAGCCTACTCGAGGGCCCATCTGCCCCGAATGAAAATGCATACCTACGCTAACAGAAGAAGTATTTTTTGATCTTCGGGCCTTTGAGCTCCTTTTCTTCTTTGATGAGTGAGAAGCCGTTTTAGTTCTTTCTTCGGTGTGGCGATGACGCGCCGACGAAAAAGCTTCCGTATCTCTGCAAAATAAACAGCCGAGCAAACATAGAATCAATGTAATACTTTTCATAAAACCTTTCAGTTTCTTTTTGAAAAATAATAATACACACAAATAAATAAAAAGACAACAAAATACATAATTTAAATAAAGAAATTAATTTAAAAAACAAATTAAATTAATCATTATTTAATTAACGGGAGTCAAAATAGATAGGTTCAAATAAAGTGATTGATAAAGCAAAAGACACCGGCGGGCTGCTGCTATCTGGGATAAGTTCAACAGGGTGGTCCGAAGCATTGACAAAACGAAATGCCTGCCCCGCGTTCAAACTCAACACCAAAGACCCATCAAATGGCTGGCTAGCATTACAAAACTCAGAGGGTCCGTAGATATTTCCCAAAACAACCTCCCCATCTAAAGAAAACCCCAACGTCCAAGTAGGATGAAAAGAAGTGCGCTTCTGGCCATGCCAGACAATTTTATAAGTCCCCGAACGCCTGATCACAATCATCCCCAACGTCGAGGCCAAAGAGAGGTCCACATCCAAAGATCGGGCGCCCACTCGTTCCAAAAGCACAGCCTCCCTTGGCAAAAGCCGCTGAGGCAGAGATGAAAAAACCTCAGCAGATCGAGACTTTTCAAAGTCGCAAGAATGTTTCTTCGCCTCCAATCCACCAACAAGCATCACAGCCCAAAGCAAAACAAGGTATTTTCTCATTCCACCTTCTTCACGCCCTCGAACAAAGCTCCCAAACGGGCCAATAAAGCCTCTCGGATCTTTGGATCGGCCTTCTCAGGCGACCCAACATCAAAAGGCGGATCGGGATCATATTCTATGCCGAGCTGCAAAGAATGGGCCACCTGCACTCCTGAAATCTTCGCAGCTAAAGCCAAGGCCATATCAATCCCCGCAGAAACTCCAGCCGCCATCATGATCTTGCCCGATTCCACAATTCGCCGAGATACCGGCTCCGCACCCCAAAGGCGCAAATGCTCAAGCAAAGCCCAATGGGTCGTCGCCACCTTTCCAGAAAGCAGCCCCGCCGCTCCTAAAATCAAACTGCCCGTACAAATAGAAACCGTCCACCGCGTCGTCTCATGAACAGATCGAACCCAATCAAGTATACTCTCCCCCTCCGGAAGAATCTCCGCATTCCCCCCTCCGGGCAAAACAAGAACATCCGCCGAAGTCACATCCGAAAGCGCCTCTTCAGCTACAAGCTGCAAACCCGCTGAATCAGCACAAACAGGCCCCGGCCGAACCGCAACACGACGCACATGAGCGCCAGGCAACCGGCTCAAAATCTCATGAGGCCCAATCGCATCAAGCGCCGTCATCCCGTCGTAAAACAAAAACACAATCTCCATTCAACACCTCTCGTGGCAGATAAGGGCTCCGCCCTAAAAAACCCGCCAAAGGTGACAAGCCCCCCCTGGCCCCCCTTTTATTTTTATATATAAAAAACAAAAGGGGTTCTAAGGGGACTTGTCCCCTTAGCGGGTTTTAGGGCGGAGCCCTTAATTTGACGACCCCATTCTCGCATACTAATTCATTGATAGAAAGCGATGAATCTTTCCTTCTCTAGGGATTACCTCTTCTTTCGCTGCATCGTAGCTTTCGACAAACTTTCCTTCTTCTAGAAAATAGACGGCGTCCAGAAATTGCGAGGCGAACTGCATATCATGGCTTGCGATGATCACTCCTGTTTTAGCGGCTAAGAGATCACGGACGATTTGCATGAACCTTTTTGTATTTTCTGGATCGAGGGCAGAGGTTGGTTCGTCGAAGAGTAGAAAGGATGGTTTTAAAACGAGAGCTCTTGCAATGGCGGCCCTTTGCTGCTGTCCGCCTGAAAGCTGGCTTGGCATGGACAAGGCTAGGTTTTCTATATCTAGGAGGCGCAGAGTTTCTTTTGTTTGGGCGTAGGCTTCCTCTTTGGAAAGTTTGTAAAGGATTGCGAGGGCTTTGGCGCAATTGTCTAAAATATTCATGTGGGGGAAGAGGGCAAAGGATTGGGAGATAAAACCTATTGTTTGACTGCGCTTTTTGGGAGAGAGCTTGTTGATAGGTTGGCCCTTATAGGATATTTCTCCTTGATACTCAGACTCTAGTTGCGCAATGCAGCGCAACAAAGTGGTTTTTCCTGATCCGCTTTTGCCGAGCAGCAGCGTTGCTCTGGTTTTAGAAATATTGAAAGACAAGCTTTTAAGGATCTCTTTTTTCCCTTTTAGGCAGGATAAATTGTTAATTTTTAACATAAATCAATCTCCTCTCAAGGGCTTTTGCAACGACATGTAATGAAGCCGATAGGCCAAGGTAAAAAAGGGCTACTGTCAAATAAATGGGCACAGGCTGCATCTCTCTCGAAACGATGTTCATCCCCATGCGGGTCAGCTCTAACATCCCGATTGAAGAGACGATCGATGTGCTTTTTAAAAGCCCATCCAGCTCATTATTAAGCATGGGCAAAATATTGCGCCCCACTTGAGGTATAATGATATAGCGAAGGCTTTGCAGCGTATTGAGCCCTAGGGAAAAGGCGCTTTCCCATTGGCCCAGCGCTATGGCATTTAGTCCTCCTCGAACGATTTGCGCTACATACCCAGACGAGCAGAGTCCAAGCGCGATGACAGAAGCCGGAAAAGGATCGAGGTTGATCCCTAAAATATCCGGCAGAACAAAATAGACTAAGATGAGCTGAACGAAAAATGGGATCGCCCGCAACACAAACGTCAAATACTCGATCATTTGGGAAAAGACAGGGATCCTCAGCTTATTGCAAGAGACTGTTCCCCATAAACATCCCAACGCCAGGCCAAGCGACGCTGAAGAAAAAAATATTTGCACCGTCATGGCTGCCCCTTTTAATAAAAGGGGCAGCGACCTTGAAAGAAGTGAAAGATAGGTATCATTATCCATAAGATCACGCGCCCATCTTCCATTTCTTTTCCAACTCTTGGACCTTCCCTTCTTCGGTTAGCTCCGCTACAGCTTTTTTTACTTGATCGATCAGTTTTGCATTCTTTTTATTGATGCAAATCCCATTGCCCAAGGACTGCTGGCTCGGAGGCAAAGAAAAATAAAAAACCTTCAACCCCGGGTTTTGCTGCATCACAAAAGAAACTAACGAGTTATCAATAGCTGCCGCCAATGATTTGCCAAACTTGATCTCCATGATCGCATCGGTGATCTTATCGACATATTTGACCTTCAACCCAGGATATGAGCTCATCACCTGTTCTTGGTATGTGCCAGCCTCGACGCAAATGATCTTTTTCCCATCATCTTGCAAATCTTCCACGCCCTTCATCCCATCCGGCACCTTGCCCCAAAACAAAAGGGGCATACTCGTAATCCTCTCCCCTTGATAATAGATCATCTCTACTCGCTTTTGCCTCTCTTCCGTTATCGAAACAGCCCAAATAATCGCATCGATCTTGTTTTGCTTAAGACCCATCATAAGGCTCGGCATACTCCCCAAATCCTTGATCACAAGTTTTTTCCCGATCTTCTCCGCCACTAATTTAGCCAAATCAATGTCAAATCCTTCATACTCTCCTTGACCGTTCAAGCTCACATAAGGAGCGTACCCCGATGTCGTTCCCACTGTAAATGTCTCAGTAGGCTGTTTCACTTCCCCAGCAGCAAGGCTTCCGCATAAGAGAAGCAATAAGCTTAGAAATTTCGAAAATGTAGTAGATCTTTTCATGATATAAATCCTTTTTTTCTGAAAATATGCGCGTACAACTTTTTTTAAGGACTTCGTCCTTAAGAACCTACCAAAGGGCTGGCGCCCTTTGGAATCCCATTTGTTTTGCGAATTTTTAAAAAAATAAATGCGCAAAAAAATTTGTAGTAACTGAAAAAAATCAGTTAATTAATGAGAAAATATTAGGAATGATGATGGTGATGATGAGAATGAGAAAGAAGAGTAGATACTTGTGCGCGCGAGAAAATCTCTCGGCTTGTGCAAAACTTAAAATTACAATCTTGTTTCATAATCTCTCTTTTAGAGACAGATAAAGTCTCTATAACGTCCATTATAATCGAGAGGATTCTTTTCTTGCAATCTATACCGAAACAACATGAAGAATCGGTTTTTGATTGCGTTGGCTTTACCTTAACATTTTGATTCTCTCTCCCGCCTTGCCTCCGGCAATGGTCGCTCGCTCCGAATCAATATATTGAGGAGCCTCCTTGTTAAAAAACCGATTCTTCAAGTTGTTTCGGTATAATGGATCCAACGTTTGAGAAAGATTTTTTTAACTACCTCTACAAGGAGCATGTAGATAACAATTACGACTAGGACAAATAGGTATAATTTGGCGGGGAGAATTGTAAAACCTAGGAGCGTGGCCAGAGGGGTGAAGGGAAGGAGGAAGGTGGCGCCGATCACTGGTGAAGACTCCCTCAGCTAAAGCAGAGGGCTTCTCCCTTTCGGGTTCCTCTGCCTATACGCCAACCATATGACGAAGGGCTTTTAGGGCTTTTTCAACCCATGCTATCTCTTCCGAGAGCAATATTTTTGAAGGTTTTTTTCTTTAAACTTCGGGATTTAATGTATGCTAGACAATTTGGTACTCAACAAACTCTTACCTTCGAACCCTTGGTCAACCTTAGTGTTTTACACATGGAGGATTTTCCAAGTAACCAAAACCACTTTCAAAACAACTTGCCCCATCGAGTGATGCTATGGCAGGGATTATAAAGAAAATCGCGTTAATCCTCAACCTTAAAGGCGCGATTCATCCCAGACCTAAAGGACTGGGTTTTCTCGCGTTCGAGGATAAAAATAAGGAGATTGTTCAACTGCTTTAAAAAATAAAAAAAACAGCAAACCGTTTTTTTAGTTTAAGCGTATTGCGTTTACACGTTTCATGCGGTGGAGAGCTTCTTCCTCAGTTAGCCCTTTTTCCAAATCAGCTTGAGCGGCGCCTATCGCCTCTTGAAGGGAAAAGGCCCAAAAGGAGTCTTTTTTAGAATCATTTGTCATACTTTTCTAATAATCGATCAGCTTCTTTTGTGGAAAGGCCACTCTGAGCGCGTTGAGAATAACGAACACATCGATCACTTCTTGACTGATCGCTCCCACAAGAGGAGGAAGATAGCCGAAGGCCGCAAGAAGCATCCCTAGAAAAGAAACGGCCATCCCGCCGATTGCACTTTGGAGAGCAATTTGACGCATCCTTTTACTTATATGGAGAAACTCATCGACCCTTTCTAAAGAGCTGTCCAAAATCACAGCGTCAGCGGCCTCTGTGGTGATATCGCTATTTTGCCCAAAAGCAATGCCGACAGTCGAGACGGCCAAAGCGGGAGCGTCATTGACCCCGTCCCCTAAATACATCACCTTATCTTTGACGTTCTCGTTTTCTACGATGTGAACTTTTTGCTCAGGTGTTTGGCTTGCATAGATCTCCTGGATGCCAATTTGCTCAGCCAAATAGCGCACCTCCTGCTCACGGTCTCCAGATACGATCATCATCCGATGAATGTGGTGTTTGGGACCTAAGTGGGCAATAAATGCTCTGCTATCTTGGCGAGGCGTGTCATGAAAAGAAAAATAAGCGGCCAACTGATCATCAATAAAAAGAATGCATTCGAGCCCCACTTTTTCAGGCAACAGACGTAAAAGCTCTTCTTTTTTTTCTTTCATGATGTTCGAACGCCCGACAAGGGCAATTTGACGATGGTCGATCTTACCTATGAGCACCTCTCCTAGTTTTTCACTAATCTCAAGAGCTTGTCCAAGAGGGATGTGCTGCTTGGAGGCAGCTTCGATGATCGGGGCCGACAACGGATGCTTGGAATATTTCTCCAAAGTCGCTGCAAAGGCCAACACCTCTTGTTGAGAAAAATTCTGGTAACACGTGACTGAAGTAAGAACAGGCCTGCCATAGGTCAAGGTCCCTGTTTTATCAAAAATCATCGTGCGGCATTCGGAAATTTGCTCGAGCACAGCAGCGTTTTTGATGATGATCCCTCTTTTGGCGCTCAAGGAAATCCCCCCAATGATCGCAACGGGGATGGCCAATAATAAAGGACACGGCGTTGCTATAACCATGACAGCCAGAAAGCGGATCGCTTCTTTGCTAAAAAACCAAGCAAGCGCAGCCACAATCAAGGCAAGCGGGGTATAGTAAGCCCCTAAAACATCACCTAGCCGCCGAATCTTAGGTTTATGCTGCTCTGACTCTAGCATCACCTCCATGATTTTAGCGTAGCGGGAATCTTTTGCCTTTTTCGTCGCCTGAATGACGAGCATCGTATCTCCATTCAACGCTCCTGAAATAACAGCAGACCCTGGGGTTTTAGAAATGAGAAAAGGCTCTCCTGTCAAATACGATTCATCCATGACGCCGTGCTCTTGCACAACAAGGCCGTCCACCGGGCAAATTTCGTGAGGGTAGATAACCAGTGTATCACCGATCGCTACCTGATCAATAGGCACATCGATCATCTCCTCTTTATTTTTTCTATGCGCAAGGCTCGGCATGCGCTTGGCCAAAGCATCGAGAAGAGATGAGGCTCGCCTAAGCGCAAAATGCTCTAAAGCCTGTCCGCCTGAAAGCATCAAAACGATAATAGCGCCTACCAAATACTGCTGCAGCAAAACAGCGGTCACAATAGATACGCCTGCAATCAGATCGGAACTAAACTCAAAACGGATGAGATGTAAAATCAATTGGACGACTAAAAAACTGCCGCCGACAATAAGGACGAAATAAAGGGGCAGCTCATAGTAAAATTCAGGAACTTGGAAGACCAGCCACAAAACAAGATGCGCGATAATGCCCAAAGAGGCCATTAACGCGATCACCGATTCTTGAGAATAGCGAGCGCGAGCTGGAGGCTTGCGATGAGTAAACTTCGAGTTCGTCACGGCTTTTTTTTCTCTTGCTCTGTAAAAAGCTCATTTTGAGAATGGTTTGTTTTTTGTCAATTCTACCGTCTGCTAATTGTCTAGAGGCTTGCCGCTAGCGCAATCTTTTAAGACCGCCACACAATTTTTCCGCATGGTATAAGACAGCATCTGTAAATCTATAGCCTCTTTCAATCTCACGCCGAGCATTTCTCTACAATCGTAAAAGCAAAGCGCCACGCAATTGTCTATCCCCGATTCCTGCAAACAGCCATTGGCAGCTTTTTTTGCTATCGCTTCAATAAGCTTTCGATCATAGACGTAGAGATCTTTTGTAAAAGGATGTTTGGCAAGATAACTCACAATAGCTTCTTCTTCAGGAAAAGCGAAAAGAACAGTCTCTTTTGGAATATACCGAAACAACTTGAAGAATCGGTTTTTGACCGCGTCGGCTTTACCTCA
>DAINNB010000029.1:0-14723 GCA_036736085.1 Chlamydiales bacterium | reverse complement strand
CTCCATATTTGAACGGATTGAAGTTATAGTGGAGCATAAGAATCCATGAAGTAGACGTCGTACTAGGAATCGGGTTTGCAAACCATCCAAAAGGAATCATGTACCTTTTGCTTGCATAAACAAAAGAGAGTTTGTCCGAGGGGATAGGAATCAAAGCCGAGTAATTTTGTGGCCTTACCGTTGCGTAGGCTGGTATTTTCGGATACACATCGCTACGCAGCGTCATCACATAGCGAAACATACTGTCATGATCTTTTTGCAAAGACTGAACATACTGAGCCGCCAAAGCTTTTTGCTGCGGATCAGAAGAGCTAGCCGCCACTGTTTGATACTGCGTAATGAAGCAACGGACCATATTAATAGCTCCTGCTGTCCATTCAGCGGAAATAATGCCTTGTTTATAATTGCCTGAAGAACCGTTGCCATCTTGATCGGAATATCCTACTCCCCAAAGAGAGCCGTCCGGACCAAAATAGCCTCCCCATTGCTTGACCTGCTGCCAACTATTGTAGCATGTCCCAAAGGAAAACCAAAAATCGACAAGCGGCTGGCCCAATACAGAAAGTCCCCACGTCGTCACATCAACAGCCTTCGGCGCAGCAATAGGAACCCAATCGTCGCCTTGGCTTGGGTCGTTGGCAAAGCCCCCTTGATAAAATACTTTGGCTTTCGCATTCCAGGCATTATTTTGAAAAAAAGACAAAAGCCCCTTCGTCTGAGCTCCAAGAGGAGTCTGTCCTCCATAAATCATCGTTTGAATATCAGAAACGGCCATCTGAATGTACTCTTTTTGCGCCGAAGATAAGGTCGTTTCATATTCCAGCTCATCTCGAAGGACCTGTTGTAGAATCATCAACCCCGCCAAGGCAGATGCATTATTTTCCACCGAGACAAGGTAAGGATTCACGGGCTCATCTCCCGTATTTCCCAACGATCCCTTGCAGGCATAATAAATCGCACCAAGAAGAGATTGCATGCAGCGGACAGCGACCAACACTTCCAAAGCATTTCGCACTGCCGGAGAGCCGTAAGGAACGTATCTTCCCCCTACAGTTTTTTGGTTCAAGTACTCCGTTTGCAAAGGCCCGATAAAAAACCCCCAAACATTCTCTCCCGTGATCGGTTTCCAATCCAGCCATGTGATCTTTCCCACTGCATAGTCAGGGTTCGAAGGCAGATTTTCCGCAGTAACGTATTGCATGTACTTTGTCCCCATGAACGGATCTTGGGAAAGCCAATTTCTCGTCACCATTCGAAAAAAATAGGCGCACCCCTTCGAAGTAATCGGATGGCCATTATACATAAACGTTCCATCAGGATGGGTGGTCGCTCGATTAGCCCCCAGCTGCGCCTGCGAAGCATTCCCATCATATCCCACAGTAAGCAGGCTATTTTGAGCCTGCGCCATTGTAAATAAATTCTGTCCAGAAGCTCCCTGCATACCCGCCGCGCCGCACACTCCCAAAGCGATCTGCCAGCAGGCTGCGTCGTAAATATCGGTCCCATTAAACGCATTGACCCTCTCGATCTGCAGATTCGCACCCGGAGACTGCGGACTCGGCGTCAAAGTATAATCCCCCGCATTGTACACATCGACCACAGTCAAATTATTTCCCGGAAGCGAGCCTACATACTGCCCCCAATAATCAGCCGTACTATAATAGCTCAAAGGCAAATTCAGCCCGTGCAATACACCCGCCGATCCTACATACGTCACCCCAACCGAACTCGCTGGCGAAATTAAAAAATTGAGCTCAGCTGCCGCTTGGGCCTCCGTTTGCACAGAAGGAAACCCCTGCGCGCACAAAACACTCGATACACAAGAAAAACAAACCAAAAATAACGTCTTCATCAAAAGCACTCTCCAGTTATCGTGAAGAAACACTATAGAAAAATCTACGTTCGCTTGCAAAGAAATTATTTTACTACGAAGGAGCCCCGCCCCAAACCCCGCCAACGGCCTCCGTCCTCTGTACTCCTTCTTTTTTTTATAAAAAATCAAATAGGAGCCCATTGTACTAAGTCCTTTGGCGGAGCGCGAGGCGGAGCCTCGCTAAACTTGTTGCTGAAAAGACTCTTGAATCGCTTTTTCGAAATAGGCGATTGTGGCGATGAGGCCTTGCTCGAGGCGGACGCTAGGCTGCCAGTCGAGAAGTTCTCTGACTTTGTCGATGTTGGGGCGGCGCTGTTTAGGATCGTCTGAAGGGAGAGGGAGAAAATGGAGGGTCGATGTGGAGTTCGTGAGGCGGATGATTTGGCGAGCTAGGTCGACGACTTTGAACTCTTCTGGGTTGCCGATGTTGATGGGGCCTGTGATGTCGTGGGGGGTGTTCATAAAGCGATAGATAACTTCGATCAGATCATCAACGAAGCAAAAGGAGCGGGTCTGATGGCCATCGCCGTAGATAGTGATCGGCTCATTTTTGAGGGCCTGGACGATAAAATTTGAGACGACCCTGCCATCGTTAGGATGCATGCGGGGACCGTAGGTGTTGAAAATGCGACCGACCTTGATGGGGATATTGTGCTGGCGATAGTAGTCAAAAAAGAGCGTCTCGGCGCACCGTTTGCCCTCGTCATAGCAAGAGCGAAGACCAATGGGGTTGACATTGCCCCAATAAGATTCTTGTTGGGGATGAAGATGAGGATCGCCGTAGACCTCGCTTGTCGATGCTTGAAAAATTTTGATTTTTAGGCGTTTGGCAAGCCCTAAAAGATGCATGGCCCCTTGCACGCTTGTCTTAATGGTTTGAATGGGGTCGGCCTGATAATGTAG
Source organism: Chlamydiales bacterium (assembly GCA_036736085.1). Classification (GTDB taxonomy): domain Bacteria; phylum Chlamydiota; class Chlamydiia; order Chlamydiales; family SM23-39; genus SZAS-17. Next base: position 11,947 of record DAINNB010000029.1, on the reverse strand, counting down.
AGGAGAAGCGGGGCAGGCAAAGTTATAGATCTCGTCTACTTCCACATGGAGAGGGAGACAAATATCGTGGCGAAGCACTTCAAATTGGGGATGGTTGAATAAGTGGGCAATGTTTTCGCGCGAGCCGGTATAAAAATTATCTACGCATAGGACATCATGGCCCTCTGAAATGAGCCGATCACAAAGGTGCGATCCCAAAAAGCCGGCGCCGCCGGTCACTAAAATTCTTTTATGTTTTACATCTCTCATGGTCGTCGGGACGCTATAAAGGTTAATCGACTATGCTCTTCATCGTAAGCCCAAGAGATAAAGGGTGTCAATAAATCAATTGGTTCCCCCTGAAGAAAGATAACCGCTTTATCGCAAACTTTTAATGCAGCTTTTGATTCGGAAAATTCTAAAGGAGAGCAAAGGTAAAGGAAAATAAGATCATAATCAGCCTTTAACTGATCTAGCAAGGAAAAAAAAGGGGCGGATTGAAGAAGCTCGGTTCCAAAGGGGCTGTAGCCTCCAGAAGGAAGATAATCAAAACCTTTAGCGGAGCGAAGAGGGATTTGAAAGACTTGTCCTTCTAAAATTTGTAAAAGTCCGGGGACGTCTTTTTCTCTAAAGGTTTTGGAAAAATCCGCGCGGACCAAACCCACTTTTTTCCCTAAACGGGACATGAGCTCCGCCAAAGGAAAAGAAAAATCAGGGCCCGAGCCACCCAAGAGACCTATAACGCGCGCTTGAGGCAGTCCATCGGCAAAAAGACAGACGCTGCGCAGCGTCTCGATATCTGTTCCAAAAAGATGTTCTACGCAACATCCATCGGAAGAGGACGAGAGAAAACCACTAAAGGGCAACCCAAGCTGACGCAATTTTTCTCCATTCATAGAAAAGCCGCGGGCCGCCTCTTTCAAAAGGCTCGAAAAAAAATAGCAACCGCTAAAAAGCAAAGAGCCTAAACAAAGGGTAAGCGATGCATAAGGGAAAATCGGTAAAAATGAAGAGAGCGCCGCATCGACAGGTTTAGAACCTATTTGATGCAAGTGATGGCTAATGGTCTTGGTCTCTACAAGCTGCACAACAGCTTCCATGATCATCTGATGAGATTTCGACTTCAACTCGAAAAGCTGTTCGCCATACCATTTTTCAGGAAGAGAGGCCAATTGCGAGCGAAGATCCGCCATCTGCTGCTCTAAAAGCTGCTTTTCTTCCGAAAGCTCAAGACGCCTTTTGGCTATTTCTTCTTGAATTGCGTCTTGAAGGAGAGAAATGTGACGATGAAGACAATCAAGCCCTATTTGCTGGAGCATTTCAAGCTTTTCATGCAAAACAGCGGCGTGTATTTTTTCGACCTCAGCCATTTGTTCCAAGTGCTCTTTAAAAAGGCGGCGTTGCAAAGCCAGATCTTCTTTCCAACGAGAAGTTTCTTTCACGCTGCAGTATTTATCTTCTTTTAGCTGACGATAAATGGCGTCGGCGCTCGCAATAAGCTGCTGGCTTGCCGGATCTTTTAATGAAGAGGCTAAACATCCGAGCTCCGCATCTTCCAATTGGACCTGCTGAAGCGCTTGCTCGACGGCATGAAGCTGCACTTTTGATTCGTCTAAACGGCGTAAAGAATCTTTGTAGAGAGCTCGAGAAGCTTCCCAGTCTATGCCTTCAAACTCCGAAGGCGGCGCGCTCTTACAAAATAAACGCTCCTCTGCAATTTTTTCCCGCGCTGAAAGAATTTTTATCCAGTGAGCAAGAGAATCTTGGGCGTCCGCCCTCTGGATGTTTTTTGCCCAAGCCATAGCGAGGCTATCTGCATCGAAAATCTTGCCTTGCAGCTGCTCTAATCTCTCCTTGGCCTTTTTTTTCTCCTCTCGAAGCTGCTCTAAATGGCGACCCGCTGCATCGGGATCTTGCAAAAAAGGAGAGGAAGCGAGAGAAACCTCAAGAAGATCTTTTTGCTTTTCCCATTCAGAAAGCTCGGCATACATCGGTTTTAGGCGCTCAGACAAAGGAGAGCGCTCTTGCAAAATTCTCCCCTCCTCTATTTGCCGCAGTTCAAAATCGAGCGCTAATAATTTTTCCCTCATTTGCAAGTGAGAAGTTAAAAAAACTTGCAACTCTTGGGATAAATGCAAACAGCCTCGATCAGCCAACCGTTGGCTTTGATACGACGCCTGCGCTTTGAGCTCCTCTTCAAATTGAGAAAAAAGTTCCTGTTGCCGCCTCGACAAATAAGACAGTTGCTGCTCTGCGAAAAGATGATGGTCTTGCCGAAGATAATTTTGCAGCTGGGCCATCAGCTCGTTCAAGAGCAAAATTCCCCCTTCTCGGTCTTGGGTCAAGTAGGTCAAATCATAAAGGGAAGGATTGAATTTTTGCGCAACGATTCGGATCTTTTTACGTAAAAGTTGAACAACTTCAAGCCAAGGGCGCAAACGAATGATATATTTTTTATGGACTTTGAGAATTTTGGGAACAGTTTCCAAAGTCAATCGGCCATCTGTAAAAGAAAGCGGAGCGCCGACGGTTCCCGACGCTAATTTTTTTTCCCCTTCAAAAAGATCGAAATGTGTTGGATCGTTAAAAAAAAATGTCAGATCAAGGGGCTTTTCCCCTTCATAAAAGACATCTCGAAATCGAAACAGCTCTAAACAATCCATAGGCCGGCGCCGCTCAGCGCGAATTATATTGGCCACTCGCCGAATCCCCCGCATTCCTAAAGAGCCGCTTCGAAGCTCTGCTTGCAGCCCCAGCTTTTCCACCACGCTGCGGAGCACTGTACGGGACATCATCAACGATTGTGTCTGAGACGCAGAAGAAGGAGAACTGCCGGAAAATAATTGCTTCACTAAATCTCTGCCATCAGAGCCACTCACTTCAGCCTGCTCTTTAAATGAGGCTTCGATCAAATATGCGGGCTCTTTCAGACAAAGGAAGAAAAAAGCCGATAAAGCGCCTACTCCGCAGAGGCGGAGAAGAATCATTTTTTTTCGATAAAATAACTCAATCACGTCCTGAATGCTGCAAAGACGGACCTCTCGCAGGGACTGCTTCATGGCCAAACACCCCACGTACCGCATTGCTGTCCTACAATATCGATTGTTGTAAAACTAGGCAAAAGCTGAGAGATAAACCGGTTCCATTCCGTGATCGGCTTGGAGGCAACATAAACAATATCCCCTGGCATAAGCAAAAGACTGTCGTTCGGCAAATGAATGACATGCTCCCAATTGAGCGTGTAGATCTTGGGTTGGCAGATATTGCCGCGGATCACTTGAATATACGAGCGATCGCCCGTATAAGGAATCCCGCCCGCTTCAGCCAGAGCATGCCTCAGCGACATAAATCCGTGAGGGAGATGAACGACCCTTTCGCGGGCGACTTCTCCCATGACCATTAAGCTCGCAGCAGAGGGCTCTGCAATATAAATTTTATCGCCGCCCCGCATGACGATATTTTGCGTCATATCGCCTTCTTTGAGCAGCTTGTAAAAATCCACTGAAACCAGCTGGCCATCCCTCGCAAGATAGCTTTTAAATAGATTCGCCTCAGGAGGAACTTGGGCCTTAGAGAGGACATCAAACAAACGGATTTTCCCGTCGACCGGCACGCTGGAAAGACTGACCATGCCAGCGAGCTCGACTTTCCGCATCATCCGATCTTTATAGGCGATAAACACCTCCATATCGGCGATTTGCGCTTGATAGCAAGCTTGGATCGTTGCCCTAGCCTCTTCCAAAGAAAGACCTGAGACGCGGATCGGCGCAAGATCGGGCAAGAGAACATGCCCCTGAACAACGCGGTAGCCTACTGAATTGCCAATCGAAGCCACCGCCTGGACCACATCGGTCCGTTTAGGATGATAAAGAGCGATCTGCAAGACATCGTCCTCATGGATTAGGTCTTGATAAGCTTCTAAGTACTCTTCTTGAAGGTCTTCGCACTCTTTCCCCTCTAATTCAAGGATGGAAAATTTCCCCTCCCTGATTTTATACGAATCGAGGACAAACTCATCCGCTCCAAAAAGATCTTTCCCCATGTAAGGACCGCTGCAGCTGGCCGAACATAAGGCCCAAAAAAAAGAAAACCATCTCAGTTTGTTCATCATTTGAAAAAAACTCATGCAAAATAAGAATTCGGGTCTTTACAATGATAAATACTGCGCACTGCATATCGAGACCCGGAGTCCATTTTGTATAGCAGATTTTTTTTTATGAAAGTAGGTTTTTAATCCGCTGATGAAACGAATTTTGATTACCGGCGCAGCTGGATTTATTGGGTTCCACCTAGCTCTCCATCTCCACAAAAGAGGAGATTTTGTCATAGGCCTCGACAATTTTAATGCCTATTACGACACTTCCCTGAAATACCAAAGAGAGCAAGTACTGCAAAAACTGCCGGTCCACATCGCAAACATAGATATAAGAGACCGAACCCGCATCAAAGAGCTCATAGAAAAACATGAGATCACCCACGTCGTCCATTTGGCCTCTCAAGCGGTCGTCCTCCATTCTCTTACGCAGCCGGATGATTATGTGGACTCTAACTTACAAGTGTTCGTATCGATACTAGAAGCTTGTAGGGCTTTTCCCAAGACGAAGCTCATCTACGCCTCTTCCTCTTCCGTCTACGGCCTCAATAAAAAAACACCTTTTGCCGTCGAAGATAAAACAGACCAGCCGGCCAATCTTTACGGAGCCACAAAAAAGGCCAACGAGGTCATGGCGCACGCCTATCACCACCTCTACGGACTTTCTGTCACAGCCCTGCGCTATTTTACTGTCTATGGACCTTGGGGGCGCCCCGACATGGCCTATTACCGCTTCACCCGTCAAATCTGCGAAGGGGAACCGATCAATGTATTTAATCACGGGCTCATGAAGAGGGACTTTACCTATATCGATGACATCGTCGCTGGCACGATCGCCGCTATTGACCTCGGAGCGGCGTGCGAAATTTTCAACTTAGGCAACCACTGCCCTATTTCTCTCATCTACTTGATCCAGCTTCTCGAAGAGGGGCTGCAAAAAAAAGCTGTGCGCAATATGCTTCCCATGCAACCTGGTGAAGTCACAGAAACATACGCCGATATTGAAAAAAGCCAACGCATGCTCGGATTTCGGCCTGCGGTCTCTTTAGAAGAGGGCATTTTGAAATTTTTGCAATGGTATCGCTCGTACCACGGAGTCAAATCGCAAAAATCAGACAAGTCTTTCCTAGTCCAAGAATCTATTTAAATTAAAGCCCTGTACACGACATTTTTTCACCGCCCGCTTAGAAGCCTCGCTAGAGGACGCAGAGAAGGCTCTTTTCTTTTTATCTGTGCACTCTGCGTACCCTAGCGAGGCTTACGAGCGGGTGGTAATTTTTTTGTCGAGCCCAAAGAGATCAGAGATAATCCATCAATTAAATCGCTAGCAACAAGTCCATAAAAGTTTTTTTCTTTTACGATTTTTTCACCGGCCAGCGCATGCAAAGTGGAGCCCATTACGGCGGCCTCCCAGCAAGAAAGACCTTGCGCCAAGAAAGAGGCGATCATGCCTGTCAACACATCGCCGGCGCCAGCTGTCGCCATTCTAGGATCGCCGTAAGGGATGACTTTGAGTATGCGCTCCGGGCCCAAAATAAAAGTTGGAGCCCCCTTAAGAACGAGGACGGCGCCTGTTTCATTGCAAAATGTTTGGCAATGGGCCAATAGCTCCTCATCCGACAGAGCTTTTTTGATCTTAAGGAGCCTCAACACTTCTCCTCGATGTGGGGTTAAAACGGCTTTTTTCGGCAAGCAGGAAGGATCTGAGATCAGGGCATCCGCATCTAAAACGCAAGGCTGAGAGACTTGAGACAAGTATTTTTTAAGCCACTCTTGCACGTCGATAGCCTTGCCAAGTCCTGGACCTACGAAAATCGAGGAGGCACGAGAGAGCTCATGCGTCCAAGCCGCTTCATCCCAAGGAGCGTGGATAAGCTCAGGGAATGAACAGAGCATATTACTTTCCGCTTCTTGAGGATAAAAGAGCCTTACAATCCCCGCGCCGCTCCGCAAAGCGGCTAGCGTTGCGAGTTTTGGAGCCCCCGACAAAGCTCTCGATCCGCCAAAACCTAAAACATATCCTGCTTGATACTTATGCCGATTCCTTACAAGGCGAGGTCTTTGCCACTCTGAAGGAGAAGGCAGTTCAGCAAACACTTTGGCCTGACTGATGTTTTTTTCTAAAAGCTCAAACGGTCGAAGAATTAATTCTCCCACGCAATTCCAACCATTCCGAAGAAAAAATCCGCTTTTTGCGCAGCCTAAAGAGATCGTCGCCGTCGCCTGAATAGCGGATTCAGCCCCCTCTCCCGTCATCCCGTTGAGTCCCGAAGGCAAATCAATGGCAATCAGAGGAACATCCGATGCGTTAGCTTTTTCAATGAGATGGGCAAGCGTTGGCTCTAAAGCCCCCCGAAATCCTGTGCCTAAAAGGCCATCGATAATGCCGTCATAAGAAGAGAATTCTACTTCCAGGTCAACAAACTTCCCTCCTTTTTTTTCAAAACGGCGGCGCATGAGCTGATTGAACTCGCTGCCCTCTTCCAAGGAATACACAGCCAAGGCGTGAACAATATATTTTTCTTGCACGAGATGAGAGCCTGCTGCAAACGCATCAGCGCCTTTATTTCCTTTTCCCGCGAGCAGTAAAATTTTAGTTCCATGAGGAATTTTTTCTTTAATCGCTAAAGCCGATTTTGCCCCCGCCTCTTGAACCAACTCTTCTTGGCTTATTCCGTCAGCAAGAGCCAACTTTTCTATTCGAATGATTTCCTGAGCTGTTAACACCACATTCATAAACACTGCAACCGTTAAAAAAATCTATAGAGTTTCTAATCTCATTAAAGGAGGATCGCTTTTAAAATCCCACATTTTTTTTGAAACAAGCAACTAGAAACTCGAAAAAAATAAAAGCTGAAATTAAATTGGGCAAACATTACAATGTGACGCAAAAAGAAGAAAAAACCAGAAAATAATTAAGAGTTAAATTATTTTTTAAGGAGAAACATATGCTTTCAATTTTTAAAAAAAGCCAGCTAGAACAACATATCGAGAGCCTTTTCAACAAAGGAAATCTCACATCGGTCAATCAATTTTTTGCCAAGAACCGAGACAAAACAACAGCGCAGCTTACTTCATTTGGGTACAGAACGCTTACAGTGGAAGGTTTTGAAGGGTCTATAACATTTTCTAAAATAAACTGCCTTCTTGCTCAAGCTGCAATAGATACCATCCTTCTTGAAAAAGGCGCAAACGAACGTCTTAAAGGGATTGCTCTGACCAACAGATTAGTTTCTCTTTACGATCAAACTGAAAAACAAGCAAAAGCTCAAAATGTGTTCACTCGATTCGCCGCAACACAATTAATTAACGACACTCGTAGTTCCCTCGATAATTGCAAGATTTTTTTCCAATCTTATAATCTCGCTCAATTTCAAAAAAAAATGTCACATATTGATCTGAATGCATCAAGCACTCCTGCTCAAGAAACGCCTAAAATTGAAAAAATAGAGACTCATTCTTCAAAAATGTATGCCTTCGATCCATCTGATGTAGCTCAAAGATATGTAGAAAAAGCCACTGGCCGTATCGTATCAGGCAAAGAAGCGGATACAATCTCCGATGTCAGATACATAACTGATTCAGAAAAAAAGACAATCTTTGTAGTATCCCGTAGTCAAATCAAAAAACTACCAAAGACTTCCAAGCAGGCACAAAAAGAAAAAGAGATCGCGCCTCAGCCGCAACCAATACAACTCGACAAATCCCCTTCCCTTTTCCAGCTCATCGAACTACCGCTTTTAAAAGAACGTCTTTCCAGCTCAGAAGAACTAAGAACATCTCCTAAGCAACCTGAAATTGAAGAAGAGATAACGATCGAGTCTGAGCAAAAACCAATGCAGCTCGGCAAATCGTACTCTCTTTCTCAGCTTAAAGAAAAAGAGTCCTTACATAGCCGTCTTTACAGTTCAGCAGCTGTACTTCGCTCTAATTAAGCGATTTTTTTCTTTGTTTCACACCACTCTCTCTTCTCTAAGAGAGAGTGTTTTTTTAGATTAAAGATGCTCTTCTTTGATCGCTCTTTGTAAAAGCGCTTTGACAGCTTCTCTCGGATCGAGCCCATCGAAAATCACGGCATATGTCGCCTCTGTGATCGGAATCGGAACATGATGCTTGCGGCCAAGTTCGCGCACGGAAACGCACGTATAAATCCCCTCGACGGCCATGCCGATTTTTTGTCTGGCCCCTTCAGGAGAAAATCCTTCAGAGATCAAACGTCCATAGCGGTAGTTGCGGCTATGACGGGACATGCATGTCACGCAAAGATCTCCCATCCCCGCAAGACCATTGAGAGTTTCAGGTTTACAATCCTTGATCACGCAAAGCTTTCTCATCTCATGCAATCCTCTTGTCATGAGGGCAGCTTTCGTATTATCGCCGCAGCCGAGGCCATCGGAAATGCCGCAGGCGATGGCAATGATGTTCTTCATCGCGCCGCCAAAGCAAACACCATTCATATCCGCATTGGGGTAGATCCGAAAGGTCGGGGTTGAAAAAAGCTGTAAAATGAGCTGAGAAACTTCGGGGTTGTAAGCAGAGCAGACAATCGATGTGGGCATCTGCTGGATCACCTCTTCGGCATGGCTCGGACCGCTGAGCGCGCCTACAAGGGGGCTTTGAGAAACGCCAAGCAGCTCGGAGACAACCTCGGGGAGGAGAAGCCCTGTTTTTTGCTCAATACCTTTTGAAGTGAGGATAATCGGGCATTCAATAGGGCCGTGAGCCAATACCTGTTCGAAAACAGGGCGGATGCCGGCTGAAGTGACGCTCTCGACGATCACATCAGCTCCGTAAAAAGCTTGCTTTAAATCGGATGTGAACTCAATAGCTGAAGGGGTTTGAAATCCAGGAAGTTTGGGATGCCGATGAGTTCTTTGAAGTTCCTCGCTAAGAGAAGCGTCTCTAGACCACATCGTCACAGAGTGCCCATTTTCAGCAAGAACATAAGCAAGGGCAAATCCCCAAGTTCCAGCCCCCAGGTAACAAATTTTTAGCTTTTTTACTGACATAACGCCTTTTCTACTGCATCGATCCCTTGAGGACCCTCTTTTGTTTTCAAAGGAGCATAACATTCTTCACGGGGACTGCACAAGACCGCAATTGTTCGAGCCAAAGGGAAAGCATCGAATAAAAATTTTTCTCCCTTCCAAAGAAGGTGGGAAGCGCCTTGATGCTGAACCTTTTTTTGAACCCAGTGAAGAGGTAGATCGCAAGAGGCGGCCCGTCGAATAAACGAAAGATCGAGACAAAGAAGACCGGTATAGGCATATCGATACGTTAAAGAACCGTCTTGTTCTACTTGGCGAAGTAATTTTGGATCGATATCGCAATATTCAAGAATTTCTATTTTCCCTTCTCGATCGACCAATACGCCCATCGCCTCTTCAGGAGAATTTCGCTCAATGCAGCGGATCGTTGCTTCGGCACAACTTGTTTGATGAAGGGAAAGAAGATCCGGATCCAAAGGATCGGCCAAAGGATTGTCAACCGGAATAATGGCTACTCTTTGGATGCCTCGACCGGCCCAAGTATCATAAATTCCCGAAGAGACAAAGCAGCGATAAAAACTGCCGTTGCCATCGGCGCCGTCAATACCAAAGGGGCGTTTTTTTTCATCTAAAAGGGGCAGCGTCGATTGCTGAAAAAAAACGACTTCTTTGCCAAAACATTGATGTTTTTCAAAGTACTGAACAGTCTCTTCATGATTAGTCGGCGACGTCATGATAGCAATAGGAGATCTTGGCGGAATTTTTTGCACAATCCTCTCAAAGAGCGTCTTTCCCCCAATCGCAAACATTCCTTTTGGCAATAAAGAACCTAAGCGAGTTCCCTGCCCTCCCGCTAAGATCACACACCCTGTCTTGACAGAAAGATGCTCTGATCGAATAAAATTTTTCTTAAAAACGTTTTGCCATGGCCTGCAAGGACTTTGATGGGGAAATAAACAGTCCGCCACTTTCTTGGCAGACAACGTTGACAAATCTCTGTTTTCTGCCAAAAGAGGCTGATGGACGAGAAGAGGATTTGGCGATCGGACATTTTGTTTTAAAATCCCATGATTCGGATCAGCCCAAAGAGACACCACCTGAATAGGAAAAACTTGGTCCAAGTAATAAATCATCGACAAGACGCCCGAGTCGGGGGCCACAAGGTGCTGGCATCGATGTTTAATGATCGAGACCATCTCAAAAAGAGTAGTTTTCCCTCTCAAATCAATGACTTTCGGGTGGTCCCATAAAGGGCTTTTGCCCACGCCAAAAACAATAAGCTTCGCCGAGTCGGGCAAAAGAGCTAGCAGTTCGCGCCATCTCTCATCTGGCCAGTTTCGCCAAAGACCATAAGACGTTTCCGAAGAGATATGAGCGCCGATATAAGTATATTCCGAAGGCAGATCAAAAGCTTCGACTAGAGAGTCATACTCCTTTTTCCATTGCAGCTTTGGAACGACAGTCCCCAACTGCCAACGGACCCAATAAGTGGGATTCGGCTGCTCGATGATCAGATCAAACTGCTTTGGATCTACATTGAGCTGATGCAATGTACTGGCCACATCATAAGCCTCGCCCCTCTTCCAACGAGGAGCTATCAGGGTCTTTACTCCTGAAAGCAGGGAAAAACCTTCCTGCAAATTTTCGCGGATTAAAAAGGTAATGCTCGCGTCTGGCAAAAAACTGCGAATTCTCTCTACCATCGCATAAAGCCCTAATGCGATGTCGCCAAGCCCTCGATTCCAAGCAAGTTAAATATGGACCGGGCGAGACACTTTTTTTCTGGAAACCTTTTTAAGCATCCGATCAAAAGGGTTCGGCAAAATCCAGCGAGCTATTTTTTTTAACATAAACGGCCCGTCAAAGCTTTCGCGCCCTTGCAAAGACTTCATCGACCTCAATCTCTCTCATGCAGCGAAAATCGATCGGGCAAACCCGCTTAAAACAAGGAGAGCAGCTGACTTGCTTGTGGATCACCGCCTCGCTTTGTCCATAAGGCCCTGTCTTTTCCAAATCGGTTGAACCGAAAAAAGCGATAAGAGGAACATTAAAAGCGGCCCCAATATGCATCGGTCCGCTGTCGTTAGTGATCAGCAAATCGCAGCTCTTGATAATACATGCCAGCTCTCTAAGAGAAGTCACTCCGGCCAAATTCATGACAGATTCGGGCAATCCTTGACAAATCTGTTTAATCAATGTCTCTGTGGACGCATCCCCAAAAAAGACAACGACGGTCTCTTTTTGAGCAACAAGACGCGAGGCAAGCTCTCTAAATCTCTCCGGAGGCCAACATTTCGCCGATCCATAAGCGGCTCCCGGATTCATTCCAATCAATATTTGTCCCTTACGATAGCCACGCTGGTGCAACAGTTCTTTGGCCTCCGCCACTTCTTTGTCCGATACATAAAGGCGGGGCTTCGTAGAGGAAATAGAAATCCCCAAAGGCTCTAACAGCCTTTTATAAGTCACAACTTGATGCTCTTTTTTTTCAGGGGAAAACACAGGATCGGTAAGAAGCCATCTGCGCATATGGCCGGGGAAACCGATCCGTTTTGGAATGCGCCCTTGCCAAAACCACCAGGCAGAAGAAAAAGAATTGGTGAGCAAAAGACCCAAATCATATTTACCCTGGATCATTTTATCGATGATGCTCCGCTTCATTTGCCGCCGTAAAAATCCATTTTGCGGCTTCGTGAAACAAAAAAGCTCATCGATTGATTTATCTTCCTTGAGCAGCTCGCACGTCGGCGCTTTGCACATCGCCGTAATAGAAGCGTTCGGGTATTTTGTCCTCAAATCAGCAAGAATAGGGGTAGCCATCACAAGATCGCCCACACAATTCGGCATACTTACTAAAATGTTTTGCGGTTCCTTAGAAAAGATTGTA